>CAZPJF010000020.1:0-18962 GCA_964586095.1 uncultured Gemmatimonas sp.
CACTGCGCGAGGCGCGAGGGGCGCGCGCGGAGCGGAAGGAGGGGGGCGCCGTCCGTGAAGTGCGGGAACGGACGCGCGCCGTGCGCACCCGCCGGCGAGACATCGTGGGACCCGCCGGCGAGCCCGCCGCGCGCCACACCGGGCCCGGCCGCCGCGGCCCCCGGCCCGGGCTGGGCCGCATCGACGATGATCCCCTCCGCCCGCAGCTGCGGCGCGAGCCGCGACCAGGCGGTGAGGGGCTCCATGGGGATCGGCGCCATGGCGCTCATGCGCGCGAGGCGTCGATAGGCGGCCACCTCCGCGCGGCAGTCCCAGCACCCGGCGAGGTGGGTGGCCTCGTCCGCGGTGGGCGTGTCGTCCGCGATGGCGGCGAGTCGGTCAGTCGAGAGATGCGACATCACTGTGGTCCTTCGCCGGCGAGGAGACGTCCACGAGATGCGCGAGCAGCCGGCGGAGCTTCGCGCGTGCCTTGAAGAGTTGCGACTTGCTGCCCCCCGAGGTGATCCCCAGCTCCTGCGCGATCTCCTCGTGGGTGTAGCCCTCGACGTCGTGCAGCACGAACACCGCGCGCGCGCCGGGGGAGAGCTGCCGGACCGCCTCGTCGATGCTCTGCGCGAGGAAGCTGCGGTCCGGGTCGTCCTCGACGGCGATGGTGTCGTCCTCCATCACCGTCTCGAGCTTGGCCAGGCGCCGCACGCCGCGGAGGGCATTGAGCGTGCGGTTCACCGCGATGCGATGCGCCCAGGTGCTGAACTGCGAGTCCCCCCGCCAGGTGGGCAGCGCGCGGAAGATCTGGATCCAGACCTCCTGCGCGATGTCCGCGGCCTGGTCGGGATCCCCGACCAGCCGGCGCACCACGGCGTCGATGCGCGGCGCATGCTCGACCCAAAGGGCGCGCAGCGCCGCCTCATCGCCATGGATGGCGCGGCGGATGGTGAGGGGGTCGGAGGCCATACCGTTGCGAGAGATGAGTCACCCGCGGGCTGGAATAGGGTTGCCACAGCCGGCCCGGCGCCGCAACCTCAGGGAGCCGCCCCCTCGGCCGCATTCCGCTTCCGGCACCCCCCGGCCGCCCTCAGGCATCGTGTGACACCCCCCGGGTGACCGGTGAACATTCCCACTCGTCGCCCGTTACTGAGGGAGTAGGCAGCGGCCAGTCCCCCCCCCCCGCATCCCGCACCAGAGGATTCCCGGGTGGCTGGATGTCGCAGTGCCCCGCATCCCGCCCCCTCCGCGCACCCCGTACCGCCCGTACGACCCGCATCGATCTCCACCCCGGCCCCCCCCCTGCATCCGTGCTGCTCCCGCTCGTCTCGCTCACCGTCGTCCTGACGCTCGGAAAGGGCCTGCCCCCCAGCGCCCCGCGCGCCGTCGGCATGTCCCCGGACCGGCTGGCGACCGTCGACCGCGTGATCCAGCGTGGCATCACCGCCGGCGCCTACCCTGGCGCCTCCGTCGTCATCGGCCGCAAGGGCTTCGCCGTCTGGCAGAAGGGCTACGGCCGCCTCGCGTGGTCCCCCGCCTCCTCCCGCGTGGACCCTGAGCAGGCCATCTACGACCTCGCCTCCCTCACCAAGGTCGTCGCGACCACGACCGCCGCGATGATCCTCCACGACGAGGGCAAGCTCGACCTCAAGGCGCCCGTGCAGCGCTACCTCCCCGAGTTCACGGGCGAGATGAAGGAGCAGGTCACCATCGAGCACCTGCTGACGCACCGCTCCGGCCTGCCGCCGGGACGCCAGCTCTGGAAGACCGCCCGCTCCCCCGACGAGGCCCGGCGGCAGGTCCTCGAGACCAGGCTGCAGCAGCGGCCCGGTGCGCTCTTCAACTACTCCGACCTTGGCCCCGACGTCCTCGGCTGGGTCATCGAGCGGATCAGCGGCCAGTCACTCGACGACTTCACCGAGTCGCGCATCTTCGCGCCGCTCGGCATGGACGACACGCGGTGGAAGCCGGCGGCCGCGCTCAAGGCGCGCATCGCCCCGACCGAGGTCACGCCGCCGCGCGGCTACCCGGCGCACGGCGAGGTCGCCGACGAATCGGCGTTCACGCTCGGCGGCATCGCCGGCCACGCGGGCCTCTTCGGCACCGCGACCGACCTGAGCGTCTTCGCGCAGATGATGCTCAACGGCGGTGAGTACGCCGGCACCCGCATCGTGAAGGAGGAGACCGTGCGCCTCTTCACCACGCCCGTGCGGGACCATCGGGCGCTCGGCTGGGAGGTGGCCGCCGGGGAGCGCGGGGCCGGCGAATACCTGAGCGACCGCGCCTTCGGGCACGTGGGGTACACGGGCACCTCGCTCTGGATCGACCCCGAGCGCGAGATGTTCGTCATCCTGCTCACCAACCGCGTGCACGCGGCGCGCGCGCGGCGCCCCGGCATCATCATCGCCGACGTGCGGCATGACCTCGCCGACGCCGCCGCGCTCGCCGTCACCGACGAGCCGCTCCTGCGCCAGGTGGCGTGGCCGCGTAGCTTCCGGGTGGATCAGGCCGCCGATTGGACGCGCGGCCGTCCGCTCCCCAAGCGACCCACGACGAAGGCGAGACGGTAGTGCACGAACCCGAGCAGCCCCCCACCGGCCCCGCGCCGGGCGATGCCGCGTCCCCATCCGCCGGCGGCGCGTCCGCCGGCCCCGCGCCGGGTGGCGCGATCTCCGAGGACCAGGTGAAGCTCGCGCTCCGGCGCGTCAAGGACCCCGAGCTCAACCTCAACATCCTCGACCTCGGCCTCATCTACGGCATCCACGTGGCCGGCAGCGACGTGAAGGTCGAGATGTCGCTCACCTCGCCCGGCTGCCCGTCCGGCCCGGAGATCATGAACGAGGCGGAGGCGCAGTTGAAGGCGCTGCCCGGCGTCGGCGCGGTGGAGATGGAGCTGGTCTGGTCGCCGCCCTGGACGCCGGACCGGATCGAGCCGCGGGTGCGCGCCTACCTCGGCTTCTAGTCGCGGTACGGCGATTCCTTCTGCCAGGGCGCGAGCGCCTTCACGAAGCCCGCGCCGAGTGCCTCGATCTGCCACCGCCGGAAGTCGGGGACGCGCTCGAGCGCGCCCACCTCGCCGGGGAGGAGCCGGGCGACCTGCTCCATGCGGTCACGCGAGCAGAGCACGCCGGGATCCAGCTCGAGGCGCGCCGCCGCCGCATCGCGGACCGCCTTGAGCGCGCCCACCTTGTGGTCGAACTCCGGGTCGCGGTCCCAGCGCGCCGACTTGGGGAACCGGGGGAGGTCGGCCTCGGGGACGGCCAGCCCGCGCGCGATCGCGGCGAGGAGGTCGTCCCCCGCGCGCTCGAGCATCCCGCGTGGCATCCCCTTGATGCGGCCGAGCGCCTCGGTGCTCGACGGCAGCGCGCGCACGACGTCGAACAGCACCTCGTTGCTCACCACCCGGAAGGTGGCGCGGTCGAGCTTGAGCGCCGCCGCGTCGCGCCACTGCACGAGCTCGCGGAAGATCGCGAGTTCGCGCCGTGTGAGGTCGCGCGCGCCCTTCACCTTCAGGAACGCGTTCGCCGGATCGTCCGCCGGCCACGCGATCGACTCGAGCCGCGCGAACTCCTCCTGCGCCCAGGCGAGGCGCCCCTTCTGCACGAGCTCGTCGCGCAGCACGTCGCGCAGCCCGAGCAGGTGCATCGTGTCCTGCGCCGCGTAGTCGAGCATGTCGGTGGTGAGCGGCCGCATCGACCAGTCGGCGCGCTGGTGCTTCTTGTCGAGCTTGAGCCCGAACGAGCGCTCGAGCAGCGCGGCGAGCCCGAACGCCTTGATGCCCAGCAGCTGCGCGGCGATGCGCGTGTCGAACACGTTGCGCACCTGCCAGCCGTAGTCCTGCCGCAGCAGCCGGAGGTCGTAGTCGGCGTCGTGGAAGACGATCTCGACGCCGGGATCCTCGATCAGCGCCCCGAGCCCGGCCGGCGGGGCGATCGGGAGCGGGTCGATGATCGCGTGGCGGTCGCGGGTGCTGAGCTGCAGCAGGTAGATGCGGTCGACGAACCGGTGGAAGCTCGCCCCCTCCGTGTCGAGCGCGAGGATCGCCGACGACCGGATCGCGTCGAGCCACCGCTGGACGGCGGCGTCGGTATCAAGGTAGGTGGCGGTCGGCTGCTGCTCGCGGGGCACTGGGCGCGTGTGAGGGGGTGAGGGCTCCCGCCCAATCTAGTCGCCGGGACCCTTGCCGTCCCGCGGCGCCGAGGCCTGATTCCCGGCACTCCCCCACGCCCGCGCCCGTGCAGACGCCCACCAGCACCCCGCCGTCGATCCGCCCGGTCTCGCAGTCCGACATGGTCCGCGCCGCGCTCGTCGTGGTCGCCACCCTCGTCGGGCTCCAGCTCCTCTGGTCGGCGCGCTTCCTCGTGCTCACCGCCTTCCTCGGCGTACTCTTCGGCCTCGCGGCCGGCGGGGCGGTGGACTGGATCCAGACCAAGGTCCGCATCAAGCGCTCGCTCGCCGCCGCCGGCGTGGTGTTCGGCACCGTCGGCCTCCTCGTCCTCATCGCCGCCTGGACGGGCCCGACGCTCGCCGAGCAGTCCCGGGAGCTGCGCACCAAGCTCCCCGAGGCGGTGACGAAGCTCGAGCGCTGGCTCGCGGAGAAGCAGCCGGCGCTGCTCGACGCGCTCGCGCCGACCGACAGCGCCGCCGTCGCGCCGGGCGCGGGTCCGGACACGACGCCGATGCCGCGCGATCGCGCCGCACCCGACCCGTCGGTCGCGGCCGGCACCGACGGCGCGCCCGCCGGCGGCCGCCTCCTCCGCTCCCTCGGCCGGCACGCCCCCGCGCTGTCGGGCTTCGCCTTCGGCATCCTGCAGTCGACGCTCGCGGTCTTCGCGGCCGTCGTCATGATCATCTTCCTCGCCGTCTACATCGCGAGCGATCCCGAGACCTATCGCCGCGGCGCGCTCTACCTCTTCCCCGCCGAGCGGCGTGAACGGATCGGCGCGCTCATGACCGCCCTCGGGCATGCGCTCCGCACCTGGTTCGCCACGCAGCTCATCGCGATGGTCGTCATCGGCATCGTGACTACGCTGATCCTCGCCCTGATCGGCGTCCGCGGCGCGCTGCCGCTCGGCGTCATCGCGGGGATCTTCGAGTTCATCCCGAACGTCGGGCCCACGCTCAGCGCGATCCCGGCGATCCTCATGGGCTTCGTCGACTCGCCGCGCATGGCGCTCATCGTCACCGGCGTCTACTGGGGGATCCAGTTCCTCGAGAACAACCTCCTCATTCCCTACCTGATGAAGGAGCAGCTCGACCTGCCGCCGGCGCTCACGCTCGTCACGCAGGTGGTGATGGCGTACGTCTTCGGGTTCCTCGGGCTCTTCGTGGCCATCCCGCTGCTCGCCACCATCGTGGTCGCGGTGCGGATGCTCTGGATCGAGGACGACCTGCCGCCGCTGCCGACCATCGAGTATCCCGCGGCGCGGAAGTCGCAGCTCCTCGCGATGACGCCGCTGCCGGACGAGGAGACGCCCACGTGATCGTGCGCACGGCGCGGGGCCGCGTCGGGCTCGACGAGGCCGGCGCCGGGGTCCCGGTCGTGCTGCTGCACGGCTTCCCGCACGACCGGACCCTCTGGGCCGGGCAGCTCGCGGCGCCGGCGGCCGGGTTCCGCTACCTCGCCCCCGACCTGCCGGGATTCGGCGAGAGCGATCGCCTCCCGATGCCGTCGGTCGCGCAGTGGGCCGACGGCGTGGTCGCGCTGCTCGACGCACTCGCGATCGACCGCGCGGTGGTCGGGGGGCTCTCCATGGGCGGCTACCTCACGCTCGCCCTCTGGCGCGCACACCCCGATCGCGTGCGCGCCCTCGTCCTCGCCGACACGCGGGCCGGCGCCGACAGTGCCGAGGGACGCGCCAAGCGGCTCGAGATGCAGGCCCTCGCGCGCAGCGAGGGCGCGGCGGCGGTCGCGGTGCGGATGGCCCCCGGGATGGTCGGACGGACCACCCGCCGCACGCGTCCGGCGGTCGTCGCGACGCTCGACTCGATGATGCGACGCGCCTCCGGGGACGCCCTCACGGATGCGCTGCAACTGCTCATGGACCGCCCGGACTCCGGCGCGACGCTCGCCACCATCGCGGTGCCGACGCTCATTGTCTGCGGACGGGAGGACATCCTCACGCCGCCGGAGGAGTCGAGGGCGATGCACGCCGCGATCGCGGGGAGCCGGCTCGCGCTCATCGACGAGGCGGGCCATGCGAGCTGCATCGAGGCACCCGCCCGGTTCAACGGGTTGCTCTCGGAGTTCCTCGGGGCGACCATTCGGACGAGTCCAACCTGACCCGGATCCCCCCCTGACGAAGCCCACGACCTCCGCTCCGCCGAGCGCCGCCGAGCAGACCCCTGCCGCCCGCCTGGGCGCCGTCCTCTTCCGGAACCGCGGCTGGCTCCCCGTCCCGTTCCTGCTCATCCCGCTCCTGGCACCGGGCACGATGACGCTGCGGACCACGATCCTCGGCGCCGCGCTCATGGTGCTCGGCGAGGGGTGGCGGATGTGGGGCGTCGCGACCGCGGGCACCGTGACCCGCCGCCGCTCGCGCGACGTGCAGAAGCTCGTGAACCACGGCCCGTTCGCGTGGAGCCGGAATCCGCTCTACGTGGGCAACTTCCTCATCTGGATGGGCGTGATCGCGATCTCCGGGGTGCTCTGGTTCCTCCCCGTCGCCATCCTGCTGTTCGCGGTGGAGTACTTCTACATCGTGCGCTACGAGGAGGGCGTGCTCGAGAGCATCTTCGGGCGCGAGTACCTCGAGTACAAGGCGCGCACGCCGCGCTGGTTCCCCCGCCCGCCCGCCGGCGGCTCGGGCGGCGACTTCTACTGGGCCGAGGCGTGGCGCTCGGAGATCTCGACCTTCGGGCAGTACGCGATCATCCTCGGGCTCTTCTGGGCGAAGGCACGGTACTTCCCGAGCGGGATCATGTGAGCTGGGGGCTGAAGGATGAAGGACGAAAGAGGGCGCCTCGACCGGATCGGGGCGCCCTCCCTTTCATCATTCATCCTGCAGCCTTCATCCTCGAGCCGTCACCGCGTCGGCCTTCCCGGCTTCGGCTCCTTCGTGAACGCGTCGCGGTTGATCGCGACGTACTGCTTGAGGTTCGCCGGCACGTCCTCCTCGGGGAAGATCGCCGTCACCGGGCACTCGGGCTCGCACGCACCACAGTCGATGCACTCGTCCGGGTGGATGTAGAGCATCTCCGGACCCTCGTAGATGCAATCCACCGGGCAGACGTCGACGCACGACTTGTCCTTGGTGTTGATGCAGGCTTCGGTGATCACGTACGGCATGGCGTCCTCGATGGAGTTGCGAGCGGGCTGGCGCTGCCGAGCAAGATAACAGCCGAAGGACGGCCCGACAGCCCGGCAAGTCACGCATGCTGGACAGTGCCGGTCGCCCCCGGTAATTCCCTCCCGTGCGCCTCACCATCAACGGCCAAGCCGTCGCCGCGGATCCCGCCGCGCCGACCTCCCTGCTCGACCTCCTGCGCGACACGCTCGCGCTCACCGGGACCAAGCGTGCCTGCGACCGCGGGGAGTGCGGCGCGTGCACGGTGCTCGTCGACGGGCGTGCCGTGTACGCCTGTCTCACGCTCGCGCAGGGCTGCGACGGCGCCGACGTGCGGACCATCGAGGGACTCGGCAGCATCGCCGCGCCGCACCCGCTGCAGCTCGCGTTCGCGGCGGAGGATGCCGCACAGTGCGGCTTCTGCACCCCCGGCCAGCTCATGGCCGCGGCCGCCCTGCTCGCCGCCCGCCCCGATCCCTCGGACGCCGAGATCGTCGCGGCGATGAGCGGGAACCTCTGCCGCTGCGGTACGCAACCCAAGATCGTCCGCGCGGTGCGTCGCGCGGCCACGGCGCTCCGCGGGCGGTCCGATGGCTGACCAGCCGCGCCGCTTCGTCTCGACCACGGTCGAGGTGGAGGGCCGCACCGAGCAGCGCGTCGTCGAGCTGCCGGCCTTCGAGCCGGCCCCGTGGGGCGCCGACGCGTCGCTCACGCACGTGGGGGCCCGCACCCCGCGCGTCGACGGCCTCCTCAAGGCCACCGGCCGCCCCGGCTACACCACCGACGTGCGCCGGCCGAACCAGGCGTACGCGGCGCTCGTGCGCGCGCGCGTGCCGCGCGGCCGCGTCGTGCACATCGACGTCGAGGCCGCGCGTGCGCATCCCGGCGTCCTCGACGTGGTCCTCGCCGCCGACGTCCCGGCGCGCACACGGCTCTTCGCGGCGGAGGTCACGTACGTCGGGCAGCCCCTCGCCGCCGTCTGCGCCACGACGCAGGACGCCGCCGACGCCGCCGCGCGGCTCGTGCGCGTGGAGGTCGAGCCGCTGCCGTTCGCCGTCACGGTCGAGCAGGCGCTGGCCGGCACCCCCGTGCGGCCCCGCCTCGAGAACAACCTCATGGGCGGCGCACCCGAGGTCACCGAGCGGGGGGACGTGGCCGCGGCGCTCGCCGCCGCCGACGTGAGGGTCACGCGCGAGGTCCGCACACCCTGCGCGCTCCATTCGGCGCTGGAGCCGCACGCCGCCGTCGCCGAGTGGGACGGCGACACGGTGACCGTCTGGGAGAGCACGCAGGGCATCTACCGGGTGCGCGACAACGTGGCCAAGGCGCTCGGCGTGCCGCTCACGAACGTGCGCGTGATCTGCGAGGCGATGGGCGGCGGCTTCGGCGCGAAGAACAATGCCGGGGCGCACACGTACGTGGCCGCGCTCTTCGCGCGCCGCCTCGGCCGCGCGGTCGCGTGCATCATCGACCGCGAGGGCGAGCAGGTCGACACCGGCAACCGGCCGAGCTCGTGGCAGCGCATCACCCTCGGCGCGACCCGCGACGGCCGCCTCGTGGCGATCGACCTCGAGGCGACCATCCCGCTCGGCGTGGGGGGATGGGAAGGCGGCCCGGGCGACATCTACCACGAGCTCTACGCGTGCCCGAACGTCCGCACGCGCGAGAGCTTCACGTTCGTGAACACCGCGGCCATGGCGGCCTTCCGCGCGCCCGGGCACGCCGAGGGCGCGGTGGGGCTCGAGCTCACCCTCAATGCCCTCGCCGCGACGCTCGGCATGGACCCGCTCGAGCTGCGCCGGCGCAACCTCGCCACGCGTGACCAGAAGAAGGACCGGCCGTACACCGGCAATCGCCTCGACGAGTGCTACGCGGAGGGCGCGCGGCGCATCGGGTGGCACGACCGGGCGCGCGCGAGGGCGGCGGTCGCGCGCGACGCGCGGGGGGCCGCGCGCCCGCACGTGAAGCGCGGCTTCGGCGTCGCGGCGCAGGTCTGGTCGACCGGCGGCGGTCCGCCGTGCTACTGCACCGTGCGGTTCAACACCGACGGCACTGCCGACGTGATGGCGGGGACGCAGGACCTGGGCACCGGCACGCGGACGATCCTCGCGCAGGTCGCCGCCGAGGCGCTGGGCCACACGCTCGGCGGCGTCCGCGCCGTCATCGGCGACACCGCGAGCGCGCCGTACGCCGGCAACTCGTGGGGCTCGATGACCGTCGCCTCGCTCGCGCCGGCCGTGCGCATGGCCGCAGAGGACGCGCGGCGGTCGCTGCTCGAGGCCGCGGCCGGGCTCCTCGGCGTGTCGCCCGCGGACCTCGAGACGCGCGACGGACGGGTGATCGTGCGCGACACCGACCGCTCGATGGGATTCGCCGAGGTGACCGCCAAGCTCGGCAACGTGATGATCCAGGGCCACGGCTCGCGCGGCCCCAACCCGCAGGACGCGGGCATCGTCACCACCGGCGCGCAGTTCGCCGAGGTCGAGGTCGACACCGAGACGGGCGTGGTGCGCGTGCTGCGGGTCGTCGCGGTGCACGATGCCGGCCGCATCGTGAACCCCACGCTGGCCGAGTCGCAGCTCGAGGGCGGCATCATCCAGGGACTCGGGTTCGCGCTCTTCGAGGAGCGTCGGCTCGACGAGCGGCTCGGCCTCCCGCTCAACGTGGGCCTGCACGACTACAAGATCCCGACCCTCGCCGACATCCCGGTGATCGACGGGCATTTCCTCGACGGCGCCGACCCGATGGCGAACCACGTGGGCGTGCGCGGCATCGCCGAGCCGGCGATCATCCCCACCGCGCCCGCCATCGCCGGCGCGGTGGCCGACGCACTGGGCGTGGAGGTGCTCGAGCTGCCACTCACGCCCTGGCGCGTGCTCGGGGCGCTCGGGCGGTAGCGGAAGCGACCGGTCCCCCCACCGGAACCGTTCCGCCCGAAGCGCACGCGGCGCAGGGCCCGGGGGCGTATCACGCATCATGCCCTCCACCCCGCCACCGTTCCGCGGCGCGCTCCTCGCGGCCGGCCTCGTCCTCGGCGGCGGCTGCGGCGGCGACGCCGTCGGCGCGCCGCCCGAGGACATCGTGCTCGCCATCGACGGTGCGCGCCTCCGTCCCGTCGCGCCCGGCGACAGCGTCGCGCTCGGGGTCCGGCTCATGGACCGCGTCACCGGCAGCGACCTGCCGCTCAGCGGCGCGCCCGCATGGTCGAGCGCGGACCCCGCGATCGCGACGATCACGGCGGCGGGCGTCGCGCACGCGCACGCGGCGGGCTACACGCGGCTGCGCGCCGCGCTCGATGGACGCGTCGACTCCATCTGGGTGCGCGTCCTCGGTGACGCGCCGCGGCCGCCGCTCTTCACGTTCGAGTTCGATGACGCGGTGCCCGTCGCGCAGCGTGCGCAGGCGGCGCGCGCTGCGGCCCGATGGTCACGGATCGTCCCCGGCGTGCTCGATACCGTCCTGCTCGCGCTCTCCGCCTCACCGTGCGGCGTGGCCGCGCCGTGGCCGCGCGCGGTCTCGGGCCCCGAAGCGGGTGTGCGGATCCTCGTGGTCCGCCGGCCGATCGCGGCGCCGGCCGGCACGGTGGTCTGCCACCGACGCACCGACGGCCGCAGCGCCGTGGCGGCGATCATCGTGTCGAGCAGCATCGAGTACGACTGGTATTCCGCGGACCACTGGGCGACGGTCTGGTTGCACGAGCTCGGGCACGCGCTCGGCCTGGCGGCGGACCTCGTCGTGCCGCCGCTGGGCCCGCTGACCGGGTCCGCGATGCTCGCGGGCTTCGCGCACGACTTCGGCCGCACCGCGACCGCGCTCACCTACGACCGGAACGCCCACTGGATCGGCGTGCCCGGCGACATCATGGATGGGCGGAGCGGGGTGACCGGGAGCGTGATCGGGCGCGCGACCGTGGGCCGGCTGCTCGACATGGGATACCCGGCCGACCTGCGGCAAGCCGGACCGTTCGACCTCCCGCCGCTGCTCCCGTGAGGCGCGGCGGCGCGCGCCCCCGGGTGCGCTGGTGCCGCCGCGTCGGGCGCGCTGCCGACGCGGCCCCGCCGGCGCGGCGCCCTCGCTCAGCTCCGCCAGGGCGGCAGCGAGCCCGGCTTCCGCTTGAGCTCGGGATTGTGGCGATAGAAGCTCGCCGTCTTCCCGATCGTCTGCACCACTTCGGCGCGCACGCGCCCGGCGAGTTCGCGGGCCGCTTCCTTCGCGCTCATCTCGGCTGACTTGTTGAGCTGCACCTTCACCAGCTCGTGCGTGCGCAGTGCGTCGTCGAGCGCCTGCGTGAGTGCGCTCGTGAGCCCCTCCGTGCCCACGTGCACCGTGGGGCGGAGGCGGTTGCACTCCGAGCGGAGGGCCGCCCGCTCCTTGCCCGTCATCGTCATCGTTCCTTCCCCGTGCGTCGGAGGTGCGGGAGCGGATTGATCGGCTCGCCGTTCCAGTACTGCCGCCCCGGCCCGTACCGCATCACCTGGAAATGGAGGTGCGGCGCGTCCTTGGAGGCGTTCCCCGTGGTGCCGACCGACCCGATCAGCTGGCCGCGATGCACCTTCTGCCCCTCCGCGAGCCCGTAGCGCCACTCGTCGAGGTGCGCGTAATAGTACACGACCCGGCGCGCAGGGTCGGTGAGGTAGAGGGTCTTGCCGCCGAGTTCGTTGCGCACGATGCGCAGGATGTAGCCGTCGTCGGCGGCGAGCACGCGCGTGCCCTTCTTCGCCATGATGTCGATGGCGAGGTGGGCGCGGCCGCCGCTCCGCGGCGCGCTGAACGTGTCGCGCAGCTGCGACCGCTTCACGCCATGCACGGGGATCATGAGGTCGCGCGAGCGCAGGTACTCGGCGTCCGTCATGGGGCGCGCGCCCGGATCGGGGCGGCCGCCGGCACAGGCGACCAGCAGGAGCGAACCGAGGAGAAGGGCGAGCGCGCGCATCACGGGAGAAACGAGCGCGCGCGGCCCGCGGTCACGGGATGGCATCACGGATGCCCGCGCGGCAGCGCGCTGCGGCGCAGCCGGGCGGCACGGCCGGGCGGCACGGCCGCGCGCCGTGCCGGAACCGGGCGGCGCGGCAGGCGATTGGTCGGGCAACCACCGACCAGGACTCAAGGTTCGCCCGATGGTCCGCACGCCCCCCCTGCGCGAGGCTCCAGCCATGCACACGCTCGCCCAGGTCTACCATGCCGGCGCCACGTACGACGAGATGGTCGCCGCCGCCCGACAGAACGTGGAGCTCTTCCGCATCGGCCGGAGCCGCGCCGAGGCCCCGAGCGCGTATGCCGAGCGTGTCGCGGCCACCGGTGGGCGCTGGTACCTGCTGAGCGTGAGCGAGGATTGGTGCGGCGACAGCGTGAACACGCTGCCGTGGGTCGAGGCGCTCGCGGCGAGCTCGCCGCTGCTCGAGCACCGGATCATCGCGCGGGACGAGCATCCCGACCTCATGGACCGGCACCTGACCAACGGACGCACCCGGTCGATCCCGATCGTGCTCCTGCTCGACGACCGGTTCGAGGAGCGCGCGTGGTGGGGACCGCGCCCCGCGGCGCTGCAGCAGTGGTTCGAGAGCGCGGAGGCGCAGGCGATGTCCAAGGACGAGCGGTACAAGGTCCTGCGCACCTGGTACCTGCGCGACCGCGGCCACGGCATCATGGACGGCATCACGGCGATGATCGAGGACGCGGCGCGCGCGTCGAGCGGCGCGCGCGACTCGGCGGCTCAGGTGCCGACCGGGGTGCGTGAGGCGGCGGCGACCGTGGCCGCCGCGGCCCAGCCGTAGACGCGGTCGCGCGCGCGCCCCGTCAGCTCGCGCGCCACCCCGGCCTCCACGAGGCGGTCGAGCGCATCCGCCGCCGCCGGTCGCGAGCAGTCGAGCACTTCGGCGAGGGCCGGCATCGTGGTCACGAAGGTCGCCTGCAGCAGCGCGTGCGCGCGGTGCGCCAAGAGGCGGCCGCGACCGAGCGCATCGACCGTCCGTTCCGCCTGGGGCAGCCCGCGCAGCAGCGCCTCCACGGCGCGCCGGACCGCGCGCGCGCGCTGCGCCGCCGCGCGGAGCGCCGCCGCACGCCAGGCACCGTGCTCGTCCTCCCGCCATGCCGCGAGGGCGGGGGCCCGCGCCGCCGCCGGGACATCGAGGAACGGGAGGAATCGCACGCGATCCGCGAGGCCGCCCGCGCAGAGCACGAGCGCCGCCCCCACTTCAGCCACCGCCTCGGTCGGCGCCCAGGCGGCGGCGTCCAGCGCACGGACGAGCACGCTCCGCTCCGCTCCGGCTTCCTTCCAGACGGCTTCCAGACGGGGCCGTTCCGAGTAGGTTGCGAGCGTCGGTTCGACGGCGGTCAGCCGCGCCGCGACGAGCGGGGCGCCGGTGCGGACCCGCCGCTCCTCGTCCGCCAAGAGGCTCCGCCAGCCGAGCGCACGCGGCGGCAGGGCGGCTTCGTGGATCTCGGACGCGGCGGCGGCAGCGAAGGCCTCGAGGCCGACCGGCTCGCCCGCCAGAAGGCAGGCAGCCTCCGTGGCGGCGAGGCGAAGAGCGAGGGCGAGGCCGGGGGGCGCAACGGCCGCCGTGGCGTCGAGCCGGCCGAGTTCGGCGGCGGCGTCCTCGACTTCGCGTGTGATTCGCATAGATAGCGTTGGCCTTCTATGTCTGCTTAGCTTGGTGTAGGAATCAGATGATGCTCATTTCGCAATCCACATGAGAAGATATATGATACCAAAATTGCTTATTGCCGCCACTATGGTTCTCGGCACCACGTGCCTCCAGGCGCAGGCCGCGAGCCCGGCGACCGCGACCGGGACTGCTCCAGAACGAGCGACCGCCAGCGCGGCGGCGCCCGAGAGAGCACCCGCGACGACGACCGGCTACGCCGCCCACCGCGTCTACGAGACCAGGAAGAAGCGTTTCACCGACTTCGAGACCATGGCCGCGGCCCTCGCCAAGGCCGACATCGTGTTCCTCGGCGAGCAGCACGATGACCCGCGCACGCACCAGCTCCAGGCGGCCGCCCTCGACGCGGTCGCGCGGCGCCGCTCCGGGCCGATCGCGCTCGCGCTCGAGATGTTCGAGCGCGACGTGCAGGGCCCGCTCGACGAGTACCTCGCCGGGACCCGCACCGAGGCCGACTTCCTCGCGGCCTCACGGCCATGGCCGAACTACGCGACCGACTACCGCCCGATGGTGGAGTTCGCCAAGGCGCGCGGCTGGCCGGTGGTCGCCGGGAACGTGCCCCGGCGCTACGCCTCGCTCGTCGCGCGGCGGGGGCTCGCGACGATCGACTCGCTCCCGGCGGCCGAGCGCGCCTGGGTCGCCGATTCGCTCAGCTGCCCCCGCGATGCCTACTGGGAGCGCTTCAAGCAGACCATGGGCGACATGAGCGGCCACGGCATGCAGCTCACCCCCGAGCAGGTGGAGCAGATGGTCTGGCGCACCTACGAGGCGCAGTGCGTGAAGGACGAGACGATGGGCGAGGCCGTCGCCTCGGCGCACGTCGCGACGCAGGCGCTCGTGATCCACGCCAACGGGTCCTTCCACTCCGACTACCGCTTCGGCACGGCGGAGCGGGTGAAGTGGCGGCTCCCCAAGGCGCGGATCGCCGTGGTGAGCTTCGTGCCCGTGAGCGACCTCGATGCGCTCGACGCCAAGGCGCGCCGCAAGCTGGGCGACTACGTGGTCTTCACGCTCGCCACGCCCAAGCCTCCCACCGCGCCGCGCTGAGGCCGCCGCGCCGTGCCGGACGCGCCGAGCGGCGCGTCCGTGCGCGCCGGCCTAGCGATCCTCCCAGACGAAGCCGGCGGCGAGCCGCACCAGCCGCCGCTTCGTGGGGTCGTAGCGGAGGATCGTGGTCCCACCCGCGCGCTCCGTGCGCGCCACGGTCGCCACGTCATCCACGCCGTCGCCATCGGCGTCGAGCGCGTGGAGCAGGTCATGCACCTTGAAGCGCAGGTCGTCGACCGCGATCGCGTGCGCGCGGCCCAGCGTGTCGACGGCGACCAGCCGCTCGTGCGACCACTCCGCCGCCCCCGCCCGAAGGCTCACCGCGAGCAGCACGCGGGCATCGCCGTAGCACCCGTGGGCCTGCGAGGCGTGCGCCGTCACGCGGCGCGTGAGCCGCTCGTACGGCGGGCCGGGGAGCAGCCGCAGCGCCTGCTCGAGCGAGTCGCGGAGCACCTTCACGCGCTCGGCGTACACGCCCGCGACGGGCACCCGGACGCAGGGCGCCATCCCGCCCGGGGTGAGCGCCACGGGCGGTGTCACGCCACCGCTCCCGGCCGACGGCACGGCCGTGCGCGATGCCGCCCCTGCGCGCCCCGCAGTGGGTGGTGCCGATGTCGCCGTGGGCGCGGGCGCCACCTCCCGGAACGCCGACGCGACGACCGTGCTCCGCGCCTGCGCGGCACTGTCGAGCGCGGCGGACCCCTCCAGCACGAGCACGATCCGGCCATTCCAGGTGTCGACGGCCCGCGCCCGCACCTGCTCCGTGCCCCATGGCCCGCGGAGGGTGAACAGGGCGCCGACCTTCACCGGCGCGGCGGACGCGACCGCCGCGCGATACGCCGCCGCGACCGCGCTGTCCTTCCGCACCTCCAGGTCCACCCGGCCGATGTCGAGCAGCAGCCGCTTGGCACGGCTCGCCGCCACGAACCACCTTTCGGTCGTCGGCGCGAACACGAGGAACCGGCGCACGCTGTCGGGGGACAGGGCGGGGCGCGTCTGCGGTGCTCGCGCCGCGTCCGGGACCGCGCTTCCCGTGGAAGGCGCGGGGACCGCGCCGCCCGCGGGGGTGACCGCCTGCGCGCCGGCGCACACCGGCGCTGTCCCCAGCGCCAGCGCCACCAGCAGGTGTCGGTCGATCGATCCCCTTCGCACGCGCGAAATATGACGAGCTACACCTACCTGCGCCCCGCCACGCTCGACGACGCGCTCGCCGCGCTCGCCGAGCCCGGCGCGCACGCCCTCGGCGGCGGCACCGACCTGCTCCCCTGCATCGACGAGGGGCGCGTGACGCCGGCGCGAGTGGTGGACGTGCGCGACCTCCCCGGCGCGGCGGACATCACCGTGCGCGACGACGGCTCGGCGCGCGTGGGCGCCGGCGTGCGGCTCGCCGATCTCGCCTCGCATGCGGCACTCCGCGCGCGGTTCCCGCTGCTGGCCGAGTCGTGCGGCGCGGTGGGCACGCCGCAACTGCGCAACATGGGCACGCTCGGCGGCAACCTCGGGCAGCGGATCCGCTGCTGGTACTTCCGGCGCGGCGTCGCCTGCTTCAAGAACGGCGGCGACGCGTGCGCCGCGTACGCGGGCGAGCACGAGTACCACGGGATCCTCGGGGGCGGGCGGTGC
The DNA here is from genome assembly GCA_964586095.1 of uncultured Gemmatimonas sp. Taxonomy (GTDB): domain Bacteria; phylum Gemmatimonadota; class Gemmatimonadetes; order Gemmatimonadales; family Gemmatimonadaceae; genus Pseudogemmatithrix. Next base: position 16,604 of record CAZPJF010000020.1, read on the forward strand.
CACGCGGTGCACCCCTCCGACGCCGCGGTCGCGCTCGAGGTGCTCGACGCGCGGCTCGAGGTCGCGGGACCGGCGGGGACGCGCGCGATCGGCGTCGCCGCGCTCTACGAGGGCGCGGCGTCGAACCCGCACGGCGAGACCACGCTCGCCGCCGGCGAGCTCATCACGGCGATCGAGCTCCCCGCCGCGGCCGGCGGCGGGGCGCAGCACTGGGAGAAGGTGATCCAGCGCGGCGCGTGGGACTTCGCCCTCGTCTCGTGCGCGGCCGCGCGGCGCGCGGACGGCTCGGTCCGCATCGCGCTGGGCGGCGTGGGCCTGGGCCCCTGGCGCCTCCCGCTCTCCGTGGAGGAGGACGTCGCCTCCGGCGGCCTCGACGAGGACAGCATCGACGCGCTCGCCGAGCGCGCGATGTACGACGCCCAGCCGCTCGCGCGGAACGGGTACAAGGTGTGGATCGCGCAGGCGGCGATCCGGCGGGCGATGCGGGCGCTCGAGGATTCAAACCGTGGGGAAGGGTTCGCGGTCGAAGTCTGATGAGCCGCCCACCGAAACCCGATCCTCCGGGGACGGCGTAGGGCGCCCAGTCGACGTCCCTCCAGCCCGGTTCCCGATGCCCGCACTCCGTCCGTTCGCGCGCGCCCTCCTGCTGGCCGCCGCTCTCCCCTCGCTCGTCGCAGCGCAGCGCGCCGAGACGCGCCGGATCATCTCGATCGGCCACCACCCCCGCGTCGACGGCATCCGGATCAACTTCCGCGACCGCGAGCTCGACCGCGTGCGCGGCGCCAACATCACCGTGTGGACGCCGCACGACGACGCGGACCTCGGCGCGGTGCACGGGCTCGCGCTCGGGCTCCCCATGACCGGGGTGGGCGAGCTCTATGGGGTCGGCATCGGACCGATCGGCGTCGGCGCGAGCCGGAACGCCACGGGCCTCATGATCGGCGGCGTGGGGACCGGCTCGGGTGGTGACCTGCACGGCATCATCATCGGCGGGATCGGTGCGGGGGCGGGCGACGACGTGCGTGGGTTCGCCATCGGCGGCGTCGGCATCGGGGCGGGCGGGAACCTGCGGGGGATCGCGCTCGGCGGCATCGGCGCAGGCGCGGGCGGGAACGTGCGAGGCCTCGCGGCCGGACTCGTGGGCGCGGGCGCGGGCGGCGACGTGCGCGGCGTCGTCGCCGGCGGCATCGGCGCAGCGGCGGGCGGTTCGATCAGAGGCGCGGCGATCGGCGGCATCGGGGCGGGGGCGGGCGGCAACGCGCGCGGGCTCCTCATCGGCGGGGTGGGTGCCGGCGTCGGCGGCAACCTGCGCGGCATCGCCTATGGCACCGTGGGCGTGGGTGCCGGCGGCGACGTGCGGGGGATCATGGTCGGGGGCGTCGGCGTCGGTGCGGGCGGCGAGGTGCGCGGCATCGCGATCGGCGGCGTCGGTGTCGGGGCCGGCGATCGCATCGACGGCGCCGCGATCGGCGGGCTCGGCGTGGGCGCGCCGGAGATCGAGGGACTCGCGATCGGGGCGTATGTGCGCGCGCGCGAGACGCGCGCGGTCGTGATCTCACCCGTGCTCTTCCGCTCGTTCCGCGACGCGGAGATCCGGGGGGCGACGATCGGCGCGGTGACCGTCACGCACGGCGAGCATCGCGGCCTCGCGATCGGCGTGGTGAACTACACCGAGTCGCTGCGCGGCTGGCAGGTGGGCGTGCTCAACATCGCGCGCGACAATCCGAGCGGGCGCCGGGTGATGCCCCTCTTCAACTGGGGCCGCTGAGCCGCGCCGCATCGCGGCGCCGGGCCAGGGGCCCATATGCGTGCCGACGCCCCCGCGAGCTTCGCTCGCGGGGGCGTCGCCGTTCCGGATCAGGGCTTCTGGAGCAGCGCGGCGGGGATCGGGTTCTCCGCCGTCTCCGCCTCCCAGTAGATCGTCACCACGTACCAGCGCGTGCCGTCGAACCAGAGCTGGAACGAGTTCACGCCGCGCGCGAACGGCTGCGCGTCGGCGAGCGTGCGCTTGGAGTCGTAGGCGCTCATCAGGTGCACCACGTTGCCGTAGCGCTCGACCTTGCGGCCGAGCTCGCGCTCGAAGAAGCCGCTGCGCTCGAGCTGCGGGCCGATGGTCGTGGCGTAGTCGTTGACCGTGAGCGTGCGGATCACGCGGGTGCCGTCGGCGCGGCGTCCGGTGGGGACGAGCCGTCCCTCGGGGATGAAGAGGGAGCGGAAGCGGTTCCAGTCGCGCGCCTGGCCCGCCGGCCCGGAGATGACGTCGTAGACCGCCGCCATGATCGCATCGATGCTCTCAACGTCGGCGGGCTTGGCGGCAGGCCACGGGGCGGGTGACGCCTGGGCCGAGAGATCGGAAGAG
>CAZPJF010000021.1:0-18889 GCA_964586095.1 uncultured Gemmatimonas sp.
CCCGGCGCGTGCGGGCCGCGGCGCGCGGGTGGCCGCGCCGGCCGCGGCGGGGGCGCGTGGGACCGCACCCGCGCCCGGGATCGCGGTCACCGGCGACGCCGAGCGCCTGGACCCCGACGCCCTCTCGATCGCCGAGGCCCGCGGCAAGGTCGCCTTCGCCATCACGCCGCATCCGGAGATCAGCTTCGTCCTGCTGCACAACGACCGCAGCATCTTCGCCGAGTTCAGCATCCGGAAGCTGGACCCGCGACGGATCGAGGGACTGCAGGTCCAGGTGGAGATGCACGCGGGGAACGCGTCGTATCCGTTCCGCCAGTCGTTCACGCTCGACGAATCGAGCACCTCGCTCAAGGACCGGATCCGGCTCGCGCTCACCGGCGACCTCGCGAGGTCGCTCGACGAGATGCTGCGCTCGAGCGTGTACGTCGCCGCGCGCTGGGGGAAGCACCTGCTGTTCGAGGAGACCTTCCCCGTGACGCTCACGCCGGTCGACCAGTGGCCGGACACCGACGAGGACCGGCACCTGCTGCCGTCGTTCGTCTTCCCGGGCGACGGCGCGGTCACGCGCATCATCGGCGAGGCCCAGCAGTACGTGACGGCGCTGCGCGACGACCCCGGCGCGGGCTTCGACGGCTACCAGCCCTACGACGACCCCGACGTCGCGGCGCCGGAGGCCGAGGTCGACCGGCAGGTGCAGGCGATCTGGTACGCGCTGAGCTCGCGGATCCCGCTCACGTACATCAACCCGCCGCCCGCCTACTCCTTCGCGTCGCAGCGCATCCGCGTGCCGTCGGAGGTGGTGGAGAGCGGCTTCGGCACCTGCATCGACCTGGCCCTCACCTTCGCGGCCTGCCTCGAGGCGGTCGACATCTACCCGGTGATCTTCCTCACCGAGGGGCATGCGTTCCCCGGCTACTGGCGCAGCCACGAGCAGCAGGCGGCGTTCCAGGAGCGGATCGACTCCAACGGCAGCGGGCGCGAGACCGCGGACGCGTCGACGCTCGGCGGCGCGAGCGGCGACCGCGCCCAGCGTTGGTACCTCCGGCCGCGCGCGCTGCGCGACATCCAGCGCGCGGTGCGGCTGCGGCACCTGATCCCCATGGAGACGGTCGGGCTCACCAACCACTCGGGCTTCGCCGATGCGATCGCGCAGGCGCGGGAGTACTTCGACGGGATGAGCGACTTCAACTCGATGCTCGACGTCCACGAGGCGCGGCGGGGGAAGGTCACGCCGCTGCCGCTCACGCGCCGCGCGCGCTGACCTGGGAGGGACCGATGGGACGCATGACGCTCGCGGGCGGGATCGTGGTGGACGCGGCGGACGACCTGATCATCAGCGACGTCGACGACGGCACCGTCGTGCTGCGCGGGGAGGCCGAGACGGCGCTCCCCGACGTGGCGGCACCGCGGCGGCGGCGCGGACGGCGCGCGGCCCCCGCGGCGCGCGACGTGCTCGCCGCCCCGCCGGCCGCCGACGAGTTCGACGCGATCCTCGACGGCCTCCGCGCCGAGGCGACGCTGGTGACCACCTTCCGCGTGGAGGCGCCCCCGGCCCCGCGCCCCGCCGCCCCCGCGCGGCGTGCCCGCCGCCGCGCCGCCGCTGTCGAGGGGGCGGGCGCGACCGAGACCGCGTTCGCCGGCATCGCCGTCCCGCTCGAGCCCGGCGAGGAGGCGGTGCTGCTCACCGAGGAGGATGGCGTCTACAGCTGGGTGATCCCCGCGCGCGTGAGCGCGGCGACCGCGCCCGCCGCGAAGAAGCGCGCGCGGCGCGCCGCCACGGGCACCACGGCCGCCCCCGCGGCGAAGCGCATCGCGCACTTCCGGCTCGCCGTCACCGCCGGCGAGGCCGTGCCCGCCGGCACCCAGCGCCGACGCCGCGGACTCGGCTCGATCATCCGCAAGGCCGTGCGCACGATCATCGTGAAGTACCTCGGCGCCAAGCTCGTGAAGGGGGTAGCCAAGTGGCTCGAGCGCCACGTCGCACCGGGCCTGGTCCGCGTCAGGTCGCTGCAACCCGAGCAGTGGATCGCCACCAGGCAGGACGCGCTGCCGCTCCCCGCCGACCGGCCGGCGCGCATCCTGTTCCTCGTCCACGGCACCTTCAGCTCCACGGCCGGCACCTTCGCCGGGATGGCGGGCGTGGAGCAGGCCCCGCGCTTCCTGCAGTCGGCCATGCAGCGCTACGACCACGTGATCGGCTGGGACCACGCGACGCTCACCGAGACGCCGCTCGAGAACGCGACCGCGATCCTCGACTGGATGCAGCGGCAGCAGTGGCCCCATCCGCCCGAGGTCGACGCGATCGCGTTCTCGCGCGGCGGGCTGGTCCTGCGCAGCCTCGTCGAACGGCTCCTGCCCGCGACGAAGGTGCCCGTGCGCGTGTCGCGCGCGGTGTTCGTCGGCTGCACCAACAGCGGCACCGAGCTCGCGAACAGGGCCAACTGGGACCGGTTCGCGGACGTGCAGCTCAACCTCGCCGCGGCGGCGCTGCGCGTCCTCGCGGTGGCGCCCGGCTTCACCGCCGCGGGCACGCTCCTCTCGGCGGCGGTGCGCGGGGTCGCCTCGCTCGTGAAGGGCCTCGCGACGCTCGCGCTCACCGAGGCGATGATCCCGGGGCTCGCCGCCATGCAGCCCGACGGGCCGTTCGTGACGGAGCTCAACGCGCACCAGCCGGGCCAGCCGCTCCCGGCCGACGTGCGCTACTACGCCGTCACGTCGGACTTCGACCCCGACACCGCGCGCCCGATCGACGATCCGGGCGTCATCGACCCCAAGTGGTACTGGAAGGTCGGCGAGAAGGCGGCCGACGGGCTCTACCGCAAGCCGAACGACGTGGTCGTGCACGTGGCATCGATGACCGCGATCGACCCGGACCTCGGCGACTTCTTCCGCGCCACGCTCGACTTCGGGACCAACGGGTCGGTCCACCACTGCGCGTACTTCACGGCCACCCGCACCTGCGACAAGCTCGCGCACTGGCTCGGCTGAGCACCCCGCGCGCACGCGGCGGGGCCCGGGCCAGCGGCCCGGGCCCCGCATCCATATAGTTCCCCCCATGCGCCGCCACGCGCTCCTCTACGGCATCGTCGCCGGCCTCCTCATCGCCGGCCTCAAGCTCATCGAGTACCGGTGGCTGCTCGTCGCCCACTCCGTGCAGGTCTACGGCGCGCTCATCGCCGCCGTCTTCGCCGCCGTGGGCATCTGGCTCGGCCTGCGCCTCACGCGCACCCGCGAGACCGTCGTCGTCCGCGAGGTCCCGGTGGAGGTCCCCGTGGAGGTCCCGGTGGCCGTCCCCGTCCCCACCGGCGGTCCCTTCGTGCGCGACGAGGCGCGGCGCGAGGCCCTCGGCCTCACCGACCGCGAGCTCGAGGTGCTGCAGCTCATCGCCGAGGGGCTCAGCACGCGAGAGATCTCCGCGCGCCTCTTCGTGAGCGAGAACACCGTGAAGACGCACACCGGACGGGTCCTCGACAAGCTCGACGCCCGGCGGCGCACGCAGGCGGTCCAACGCGGCAAGGACCTCCGCCTCATCCCGTAGCCGGTCCCTCCCCCGAACGGGTGATTTCGCGCCGCGCGACGCGGAATCACCCGTTCGGGTGACGCGCCGGAGGCGGCGGCCTGGCTACCATCGGCCGACCTCGACCACAGGAGACCTGATGCGGAAGATCGTCCTCACCCACGGCCTCGTCGCCGGCGGGATCCTCTCGGCGATGATGCTCCTCGCCCTCGTGTTCCAGGATGCGATCGGCTTCGAGCGCGGCGCCCTCGTCGGCTACGCCAGCATGGTGCTGGCGTTCCTCATGATCTTCTTCGGCGTGCGCTCCTACCGCGAGCGCGTGGCCGGCGGCGTGGTCTCGTTCGGCGAGGCGTTCAAGGTCGGCTTCCTGATCATGGGCGTCGCCACCATCTGTTACGTCGCCACGTGGGAGGTGATCTACTACCGGCTCGCCCCCGATTTCGGCGAGAAGTACGCGGCCTTCGCCATGGAGGAAGCGCGCAAGTCGGGCGCCAGCGACTCGGCCCTCGCCGCGCAGGCCAGGCAGATGGCCGAGTTCACGGAGATGTACAAGAACCCGCTCGTGAACATCGCGTTCACGACGCTCGAGCCGCTGCCCGTGGGGCTCCTGTTCACGTTGGTGACGGCGTTCGTGCAGAGCCGGCGGCGGCGGACGGCGGGGGCCGCGGCCGCGCCCGGATGAGTCACGGGGGGTCGTCGGGGCGCGCCGGGAGCCGCGGCGGGCCGGGCCGCGGCTGATACGACGATGACAGCCCTCCCAACCCATTGTCACATGGCGACTTGGGAGGATGAGAGCGGAGTGAGGGCGGCGTGAGCGTCACGGCCTAGGATGCACGCGCCACCTCAACCGGAGTGTCGCATGCGCTGGCCCTGCCCCACCCCCTTCCTCACGTCGCTCGCCCGGTCACTCGCGCTCGCCCTGCTGGTCGTCCTTGGCGGCGCCTGTTCCGAGGACCTCTCCCCCGTCGCCGCGACGACGGCCGCCGGCGACTCGGCGGACTTCATCATCTTCCGGCCACCGCCGGACCAGTTCGTGGAGATCACCGCCGGGGAGCATCACACCTGCGCGCGGCGGCTGTACGGCGCGATCTACTGCTGGGGCCGCGACGAACTGCGGCAGGTCGGCATCGATCCCACCACCCGGTGCACCGATGCCGCCGGGCGCGGGCCGGTGGATTGCGTCGATCGCCCGCGCCGCGTCACCGCGGCGAGCTTCTCGACGGTGAGCATGGTCGACGCGGGGATGCATCACACCTGTGCGCTCACCACCGCGGGCACCGGGGTCTGCTGGGGCGCGAACAACTGGGGGCAGGTGGGCATGGGCGTGCACCAGACCGCGACGATGCCCACGCCGGTGACCGGCGGCCGGACGTACACCTCCATCTCGGCGGGCAGCGAGTCCTCGTGCGCCACGTCAAGCGCCGGCATGTTCTGCTGGGGCCGGTTCCAGGGCAGCGCGCCGAACCCGACGCTCGTCTCGACCTTCAACAGCTACTCCCGCGTCACCGTGGGTGCCGCGCACGCGTGCGCGTTCCGTGAGCTCGGTACCCACCGCGTGGCCGACTGCTGGGGGAACAACTCGTACGGCCAGGTCGGCATCGCGCCCGTCGGGTCGGGCCCGTGGCCGTTCACGGTCGGCAGCGGCACCGGCACCTCCGTCCTCGGCGTCGTCACCGAGCACAACACCACCTGCGTGAACCAGCCGACCAGCCGCGTGCAGTGCTTCGGCGACAACTCACAGTGGCAGCTCGGCCGCGGCACCACCGTCGCCAGCGACGCGATCGCGCAGAACGTGTCGGACTCGGCGCTCACCGGTGTGAGCATCGGCCGGCACCATGCGTGCGCCGTGGCCGCCGACTGGTCCGGCTACGCGTTCTGCTGGGGCCGGAACCTCGAGGGGCAGCTCGGGGACGGGTCGACGGTCAGCCACGCGAACATGGTCGTCCGGGTCCAGATGCCGGGCGGCGTCAGCGTGCGCGCCATCGCCGCAGGCGGGTACCACAGCTGCGCGATCGGCTCGGACGACCGCATCTACTGCTGGGGCGCGAACCGCTACGGCCAGCTCGGCCGCGGCTTCGACGCGTACACCACGCGGCTGGTGCTGCCGACGATCACGCCGGGGTGATCACTCGCGCACGGCGGGTGCCGCCACACTCGGCGTCACCCGCCAGATCTCCCCGGCATCGGTCGCCACGTAGAGGTTCCCGTCCGGTCCCTGGACGAGCGCCCGGTACCGCGCCGCCGGCAGTGCGACGTTCTCCGCCGCCGTCGCCGCACCGCCCGCGTCGAGCGTGAGCAGCACCAGGCGCTGGCCGCCCATGATGCCCACCGCGAGGCGTCCGTCCCATGCGCGCCACTGCGGGCCGCTCAGGAACAGCGCCGGCCCCATCCCCTGCGACGCGCCGTTGTTCGTCCACGAGGGCAGCAGCGCAGCCGGGAAGCGCGTGCGGTCGGTCATCGGCATGGTGGTCGACGAGCCGGCGTAGCCGCAGTAGCCGTCGGGACACGAGAGCCCCGCGCGACCCTGCGGATCCCAGCCGCCGTTCCCGCCCGCGACGAGGGGCGTCACCTCGTCGGAGTGATTGGGCCCATGCTCGCTGATGAACGGCTGGCCGCTGCCGGGGCGGAAGGTGATCCCCTGCACGTTGCGGTGCCCGTACGTGAAGATGCGCGGGTCGAAGCCGGCCGGCGCGCCGTTCCCCGGCGCGGCGGCGCCGCTCGTCGTGACGCGGAGCACCTTGCCGCCGAGCTGCGTGGGGTGCTGCGGCAGCGTCGCGGAGTGGTTGTCGCCGGTGGTCACGTACAGGTGACCGTCGGGGCCGAACCGGAGCCGCCCGCCGCTGTGCGCCCCCGCGCCCCCCGCACCGTTGCCGACGTCCTTGAACGCGATGTCCGTGACGATGTCGGTGCGCTGGCTCGCCGTGGTGTACCCGGCATCGAGCACGAGCCGCACCACGCGGTTGGTGCGCGGCGACGTAGAGAGGTTCGACGCCATGAACACGTAGATCCGCCGGTTGGCGGCGAACGCGGGATCGAGCGCCACGCCATGCATCCCGCTCTGCCCCAGGCACACGAGGTCGCCCGCGACGAGCGCGCTGCCGGCCGTGCCGAAGAGCCGCGTGACGCTGCCGTCGGGCCGGCGCACCGAGAGCCCGCTGCACTTCTGCGTGAAGAACATCGCGCCGTCGGCGGCGAAGGCGATGTCCCACGGATTGGCGAGGCCGTCGAGCACCGTCGTGCGCGTGAGGACCGGCGCGTCGGTCACCGGGGCGGGGGGCCCCGGCGGGCTGAGATTGTCCTCGCCGCAGCTGCTGAGCAGCATCGCAGCGGTCGCGACCAGTGCGTGGGAAGCCCGCATCGACCCTCCGGTGGTGGGCGGCGCGCCCGCGCGCCCCTGCATGCCAAGGAAACGCGCGAAGCCGCGCAGAGGCATCAGCGGCATCCGGCGGCGACGCCACAACGTGATACCCCGGCTTGGCGGATCGGCCCGGCGACCCGAATCTCTCTTCGCGTAGGGCGGCGAATGTGACCTCCCTCACCGAAGCACCCACGACGATGGCCCACACCCCAGACCCCAACTCGCGCGAACTCGGCCTCGAGATCGACCGGCTGCTGAAGAAGCTGCCGGACGGCGGCCGCCTGCCCACCGGCGGCGTCGAGGTGATCGTCGAAGGGCCGTCCGCCCCGCGCCCGGCGCCGCGCCGCAGTGCGGCGGTGGCCGCCGCAGCAGCCTCCGTCGCCGCGGCGGCCGCGGCCCCGGCGAACGCCACGAGCTCGTCCTACGAACGCGATGCGGCCGCCGCGCGGCGCCGCACGCCGGCCAAGGGCCCGCCCACGTGGAAGGTGCAGCTCAGCGTCTGGTGGCGCGTGGCCCTTGCCGCCTGCCTCGGCATCGCCGTCACGCAGTGGCCCTACCTGCACGACTGCGGACAGTGGCTGTACGCGTTCGTCGCCGTGGTGGGCACGGTCCAGCTCGCCGGCGCGTGGGCGAGCATCTGGGCCTGGCGGCTCCGCATCGCGGCGGCGCACATCATCGCGCTCGGCATCGTCTTCTGGGGCATCGTGCTCGCCGCCGAGGTGATCCTGCCGCGCATCGGCTACGCGGCGAGCGCGGCGGGGTGGGCCTGCGGGGGCTGAGGCCCCGCCGCGCGCCGGACGCTCACCCGCAGCGACTCACTTGGCCTTCGACTGCCAGACCCACCGCGCGGAGAGCCCGAACGCGCCGGCGTTGAACGTCTCGTCGTTCGGCGCGGTGTACGTCATCGCCGTGTAGGTCAACGCGAGCGCCTTCCAGCCGAGCTCGATCGTCGGGCCCACCGAACCGTCGAGCGTCGCGTCCGGGAAGAACCCGTCGCCCTCCACCTCGATCGCGTTGTGCTTCACCACGCCGGCGCCGATCCACCAGCTCGGGTTGAGCGTCCAGCGGGCGACCACCTCGAGCGGCAGGCGCGAGATCCCGATGTCCGCGTTCTCCGAGGCGTTGGTGACGAACTTGTAGCCGATCGTCCCGCTCAGGCTGAGCTTGGGCTGCGCCGGGAACCGGTACTGCAGGCCGGCGGCGATCGTGCCGCCCTGCCCCGCCGAGAGGTTCTGCGTGTCGCCGTTCGTGAAGGTGAGCTCGATGACCTTCTCGCCGCCCATCTCCACGCCGCCCTCGAGCACGAGGCCGAAGCCCGGCTTGGCGCCGCCGTCGGCCTGCGCCGCGAGCGGGGTCGTCACGAGGGAGAGCAGGGCCGCGGCGAGGCCGAACCGGAGGACGGACGGGCGAATCATCGAGGGATCTCGGGTGAGGGTGGGTGAGGCGGCGCGAAGTCTAGCGGCAGGCGCGCACGAGCGCGAGCGCGTTGGCGACCGGCCGCTCCCCCGTCGCATCGGAGGGCCGATTCACCACCGCGAGCGAGTCCCCCCGCCGGACGACCATCGCGGTGGACCCACCGCCGTCCAGGTTCAGCGCGTCCGTCGCGCCCAGGGCGAGCATCAACGCGGACAGCTCGCGGAGCGACATCCCCGCGCTCCACCCGGGCTGGCGTCCGTCCACCGTGACCAGGACGAGCGTGCGACCGCCATGCTTGAGCCCGATCGCGGTGCGCGGATGCCGGGTCGTCGAGAAGCCCGCACCCCCGGCCCGATCGATGTCGTCGCGCGTCACCGAATCGCGCACCAGCCAGGGCTGCCCGCCCACCGCCTCGCGCGGCGCGACCACCGATCCCGACGCGGCATCCTCGAGTGCGAACCGCCAGGTCACGCTGGCGCGCGACGCGGCGAGCCGCGTCCGGGTCGACGGCGCCACCGTCGAGTCGAGCACGAGCACCCCGCCGGCCGCGGGGATCGCGACGCCGCTCGCGAGCGTGTCGACGGCGACGATGCGCGCCGGCACGCCGTCCACCACCAGCTCCACGAGGCCGCGCCCCGCGGCGGTGCTGTCGCCGAACCCGCGGTCGATCCACCGCACCGCCCCGTCCACGCGGTTCCACGCGCGCACGGTGAGCGACTCCGCCCCGACCGTGACGACGCCGCGCGCCGCGAGCTCGCCGATGACCGCATGACCGGCGGCGTCGAACCAGACGACGGGACGGTTGGTCGGCCCCGTGATCACGCGGCCGTCGCGCACCATGGCGCCCACGGGCACGCCGGGCGGGGTGAACAGGAAGAAGTCGGCGTTCACGCCGCCGCCGACGACGACCGGCGCGCGGCCCCGTGCGCCGCGCGCCACGGCGCCCTCCCCTGGGGGCGCGCTGTCCGCCAGCGCGCGAAGCAGCGCCGAGGTCGTGCGCCGTCCCACGGCGCCCCGCGCACCCTTCACCGCGACAGCGCGCCAGCATGCCGCGAGGTCCGCCTCGAGGATGTCGATGGCCCACGGGCCCGCCGAGTCATGCCGATGGGTGTGGCGCAGCCCGCGGAGCGGGTCGCGCGCAACACGAGGCGCGCCGGCGGCGGCCGCGCTGCGATCGGTGACGCGCGGCGACGGGCGCGCGCACGCCGCGAGGAGGGCGGCGGCCAGCAGGGCAGGGAGGGCACGGGTCATGCGCGAAGAATGCGCCGCCGACTCGACGGCGACTAGATTCCCCCTCGCATGTCGCTCGCGCTCCGCTTCCTCGGCACCTCCGCCTCGCGCCCCACCGTGGAACGCGGGCTCTCGTCCATCGCCCTCACCCGCGAGGGCGAGACGATGCTCTTCGACTGCGGCGAGGGCACGCAGCGGCAGATGATGCGCTGGGGCGTGGGCTTCACGCTCGGCGACATCTTCTTCACCCACTTCCACACCGACCACTTCCTCGGCGCGCTGGGGCTGCTCAAGACGCTCGCGCTGCAGGCGCGCACCGAGCCGCTCCGCGTGTGGGGCCCGCGGGGCGCCGCCGCCCTCTTCAAGCGCGCCGAGGGGCTCGGCAACGAGAAGCTCACCTTCCCGCTGGTCATCACGGAGGTGGAGCCCGGCACGCCGATCGCACGCAAGGAGTACGAGATCCGCCCCTTCCAGGTGGAGCACCGCAACGGGGCGGCCGTGGGCTACGCGCTGGTCGAGCACGAGCGGCGCGGCCGCTTCGACCCCGACCTCGCACGGTCGCTCGGGATCCCCGAAGGCCCGCTCTGGGGCCGCATCCACAAGGGCGAGGCGATCACGCTCGCCGACGGCCGCGTGATCGAGCCGTCGGTGCTCGTCGGGCCCACGCGCCCGGGCCGCACGGTCGTCATCACGGGCGACACGCGTCCCTGCGCCGCGACGATCCAGGCCGCCGAGGGCGCCGACCTGCTCGTGCACGAAGCGACCTTCGGCGACGAGGAGGAGGCGCGCGCGAAGGAGACCGCGCACTCCACCGCGCGCGAGGCCGCGACGGTCGCGAAGATGGCCGGCGTGCGCACGCTCGTGCTCACCCACTTCTCCGCCCGCTATTCGCGCGATGCGAGCGACCTGCAGCGCGAGGCGCGCGAGGTCTATGGCGGTGCGCTCGTGATGGCGAAGGACGGCATGGAGATCGAGGTGCCGTTCCGCGACGCGGTGCCCGCGGGCGGGTGAGTCGTGCCGGGCAGCCGCCCGCACCGCGCGGTCGACCGGGCCGGCGGCCTGCCGCCTACGGTCCGTCGATCTCCTGCCGCCCCGCGAACCCCGCCTCCACCTCGTGCCAGTGCGTCACGGCACGTTCGCCATGTCTCCAGCACAGGTAGACCACGCGCCCGTCGCGCTCCGACGGGAAGTCGAACAGCCCCGACTCCACCGACTTGCACTCGATGCCGAGCGCGCTGAGCTCGCCGAGGAATCCCTCGATGTCCGATGCGGCGCGCTGGATCTCGCGTTGCAGCCGCTCGGCCTCCGCGGTGTCGAGCCCCGACGAGGCGATGTCGAACTGCCCCAGGAGCGTGCGCCACTCGCCGTAGGTGCGCACGAGGTCGTCCGCGATGCGGCGCACCAGCGGCAACGCGCGATTGGCGCGCTCCGCCGTCCAGAGCGTCGCGGTGTGGGGCGCGGTCATCGACGGACCCGCGGCCGGTGCTCCGGAGGCCGGCGCGCCGACGGGCCCGTCCCGCGCACGACCGGCGCTGCCGTCGGGCGGCCCAGCGCGGCCGTCCGGACGGGGACCGCCGCCTTCGAGCGATGCGCCACCGCCAGCGCGCGCGTCGCGCGCCCCGTCAGGGCGCGCGGCTCATGCCGCACGATCCGGTTCTCCCCCGAGTAGAACGCCGCCTCGTTGAACGCCTTTGTCAGCGCGGCGCGCGTGCCCGGCACGTCGCCGGTGTCGGGGATCCACATCACGCGCTGCAGCGGCGACGGGACCGACCCGAGGCGCCACTCGGTGCCGGCGTCGTCGCGCAGCGCGAGCGCCACGCGCGCCGTCGGCGCATCGGCCGGGCGGCCGACGAGCGTGAAGCCCTCCCGCGGCCAGGTGCGCTCCTCGGCGCGCTCGTCGATCGGATACTCGTCGCGCACGCCCTCCCACCAGGCGGGCTGGTCCACCTCGGTCGGGTCGAGCTCGAGCACGCTCGCCTCCTCCTCCGCCCCGACCTGCGCGACCGCGAACCGCACCTGCAACTGCCGGTCGAGGACACCCAGCGAGAAGGAGCGCGGGTCGAACACGTAGCGCGACGCGAACGGCGGGGGGGATGCGCCGGCCGGTGGCGCCTCCGGCGGCGTCGAGTCCGCTTCCATCGAGAGGAGCGAGTCGCGCAGGGCGCCCCAGCGGGCACGGGCCTCCGCGGTCGCGCGCCGGGCCGGCGCCGCCCCGATGATCGCGTCGAGCGTCGCGCCCGCGGTCGTGCGCAGGTCGAGCACGCCGCGACGTGCCCCGTGCGACGAGACGCCGCCCACCACGTCGACGTCGGTGAGGTACTCGTACGAGAGCCACGGGCCGTGCACGTCGAGCACCAGGAAGTCGGCGGTGGCCACCGTGCGCGGCGACTCGCTCCCCTGCTCGTCCTGCTCCAGCGGACGCTCGTCGGGGTTCGCGGCGGCGAACGCGCGCGCCAGCGCCGGCATGAGCGTGTCCGCCACCAGCTGCACCGAGTCCCCGGTGACGATGTCGCGCTTGTAGAGGCGCTGGCCGATGAAGACGGCGTCGTAGAACGAGTAGTCGTCGTCGGTCACGTAGAGCTCCGCGAACCGGCCACCGACCTGCGCGAGCACCATCGGGGCGCCGCGCACCCGGATCCCCTCGGCGTCGGAGCGGATCCAGAAGACCGAATCCGCCGCGGCGACGATGAACTCCGCGGGCGGGGCGGGCGCCGGCACCTCGGCCTGCTCGCAGGCGACCGCGGCGAGGGCGAGCAGCGTCAGGAGGCGGGCGCGCATGACATCAATATACGGGGTGGCACCAGCGGTCCGCGCGCGATCAGGCCCGCGCGATCTCGGCCACGCCCTCGACCAGCCGATCGACCTCCTCCTCGGAGGTGTAGCAGGCCGCGCCGGCGCGCACGAGGCCGTCCTGCGCCAGGCCCAGCAGCTGCACGATCGTCGCCGCGTAGAAGTCGCCGTGGCTCGTGAAGACCGCGCGGTCCACCAGGCGGCGCGTCACCGCCTCGGCCGTGTGCCCACGCACCGTGAAGGCGATCGTCGGCGTGCGCGGCTGGTCGGGGCCGGGGCCGAAGCGCGTCACCCCGGCGATGCCGCCGAGGCCGTCCCAGAGCCGGCGGAACAGCTGCATCCCCCGTTCGTGCAGCATCGCGTACGCGGACTCGAGGCGCGCGCGGCGCGTGGGACCCGTGCCGAGCGAGGCGAGGAACTCCACCGCGGCCCCCGCGCCCACGATCCCCTCGTGGTTCTGCGTGCCCGTCTCGAGCCGCTCCGGCGCCTCGTCGGGCGCGGGCTCGAGCTTCGGCACGTCGAGCGCCTCGAGCAGCGCCCGCTTGCCGTAGATGACGCCGACGTGCGGCCCGTAGAACTTGTAGGCCGAGCAGCCCAGGAAGTCGCAGTCGAGGGCCCGGACGTCGACCAGCGCGTGCGGCGCGTAGTGCACGGCATCCACGAACACCAGCGCCCCCACCGCGTGGGCGAGCCGTGCCGCCGCCGCGACGTCGGTGATGGTGCCGAGTGCGTTGGACCCCGCGCCGATCGCCAGGAGCCGCGTCCGCGGCCCGAGCGCCGCCTCGAGCGCCCGCCCGTCGAGCTGTCCGCGCTCGAGGTCCACGCCCACGCGCCGGATTGTCACGCCCCGCTCGCGCTCGAGCGCCCGCCACGGCGCCACGTTCGCGTGATGGTCCAGGTCGGTGACGACGACCTCGTCCCCCGGGCCCCACCCGCGGCCGAGCGCCCGCGCGAGGTGGAAGGTGCCGGTGCTCATGTTGTTCGCGAAGGTGACTTCCGGCGCGGCGCAGTGCAGGAAGTCCGCCAGCGCCTCGCGCGCCGCGAGCAGCAGCGCATCGGTCTCGGCGCTGGTCGGGTACGCCCAGTGCGTGTTCGCGTTGTGGTGCAGCAGGTAGTCGCTCATGGCGTCGACGACCGACTGCGGCACCTGCGTGCCGCCCGGGCCGTCGAAGTAGGCCACGCGCCGCCCGTCATGCAGGCGGCCGAGCGCGGGGAATCGGGAGCGGATCTGGTTGAGCATGTCTCAGGGGGCGATGGTCACGCCGACGATGCCCTCCACCCAGCGCACCACTTCCACGTGGTCCGCCTCCTCGCCGAGCGCGAGGTGCGCCGCCTTGAACAGGTCGGCGGTGAGCTGGAGCATCGGCGCCGGCACGCCCTGCTCGCGCGCGACCTGCGCGGCGATCCCCACATCCTTGTCGAGCAGCGCGAGGCGGAAGGTGCGCGGGAAGGCGCGGGTGAGCACGCGCTCGGGGAAGAGGTTCATCGACGCGTTCGAGCGGCCGCTCGAGGCGTTGATCACGTCGAGCGCCACCGTGGGCGACACGCCGGCCTTGCGCAGCGTGGCCAGTCCCTCGGCGGTGGACCAGAGATGCAGCGCGAGCAGCGCGTTGTTCACCGCCTTCACCGCGTCGCCGGCGCCGATCGCGCCGCAGTGCACGATGCGCTTGCCGAACGCCTCGAGTACCGGCCGCACGCGCGCGAGCGTCGCCGCGTCGCCGCCGACCATCACGGTGAGCGTCCCGCCCTCGGCGCCCGCCACGCCGCCGGAGACCGGCGCATCGAGGAACCCGATGCCGCGTTCGGCGAGCCGCGCGGCGATCCGCGACGAGGTGGCCGGGTCGCCGGACGTGCAGTCGACCAGCGTCGCGCCGGCGGCGAGCCCCGCGAGCAGTCCATCCGGGCCATCGAGCAGCGCCTCGACGTCGCGCGAGACGGGGAAGCAGGTGATGACCACCTCGGCGCCGCGCGCCGCCTCGGCGGGCGTGGCGGCGGTGCGCACGCCGTGCTCGGCGAGCTCGCGCGCGAACGCCTCGGCGCGCGCGGCGGTGCGGTTCCAGACGCGCAGCGACCAGTCGCGCCGGGCGAGGTGACCCGCCATCGGGGTGCCGATGGCGCCAAGGCCGAGGAAGGAGACGGTGGGCACGGAGGGAGCGTGGAGGGGACGAGCGTGGGATGCGGAGCGGGAGGGGGCCGACGGGCTCGTCGCGCGCCCTGAAGCTCGCTGCGGCCGCGCCCCTCCCGCCAGTGGTAGATTCCCCGCGATGCGCACCCTGGTGCTGATCGACGGCATGGTCGCCGTGCACGCGCGGCACGCCGTGTTCGCGGCGTTGGCCGCCGTCGAGGGCCTCGCACGTGCCGACGTGGAGCTGGGCCGCGCCGAGCTCGAGCACGACGACAGCGTGACGCCCGCGGCGATCCGCGCCGCCATCGAGGCCGCCGGCTTTCGGGTCGCCGAGGTGCGCGCGCTCCCGCGGCAGCTGCCGATGCTCTGACGGACGCACGAGACCGCGCGCCGCCGGATGCCCTTCACCTCATCCGGCGACGCGCGGTCCGTTGTGTACTGCCCATCGAGTGATCGATCCGAGTGGACAGGGGGCCGGCCGGCCCCCCACCAGCACCGGCCTGCACCCACCTGCCGACTCGAGATCGATGCCCTTCACCAGCTCTGACACGGCCTACGCGCGCAGGGTTTACCCGGTTTCGCCGCTCTTCTCAGACTTCGTCGTGCGCGTCACGCATCGACACACCATCCGCGGAACCAACGCCCTCGCGCCGTGTAGCTCGCCACCCTCCATCCTTCATCCTTCATCCGCTCTCCTCACATGCTGAACCAGTAGCTCCCCTTGATCAGCAGCGTGTTGTCCGGCCGCGCGCGGAACAGGTCCGCGTAGTCGCGCCCGATGTCGAAGTCGCCGAGGTTGCGGTCGCCCTGCCCGCGCCCCTGCTGCCAGACGAGGAAGAGCACCGAACCCGGCCGGTACTCCCAGCGGAGCACCGTGTTGGAGCGGAACTGCTTGAAGTTGAGGTCCTCGAGCGGCGCGCCAAGGTACGGCTGGAACCGGTCGGCGTACTTCGCGGCACGTGGATCCGCGAGTTCGCGGTGGTCGGTGAAGTCGCCGGCCGTGATGAACGGCTGCGCATAGAGCTGCAGCGAGAGGGTCGGCGTCATGGTGTAGTCCACGCGCGCCGTGACCGAGCTCGTGCGCTGCTGGAGCCGCGCGAAGGTATAGTGCGTCCCCGTCCCGTCGGTGAAGTTGCCGTACCACTGGTTGTCGTACGTGCCGGCGCTCAGGTGGAGCCCCACCGACGCCTGGACGCTCGACGCCATCCGCATGTTGATCGACGGGTCGATCCCCCACTCCGACGACTCGGAGACGTCGGGGAAGACGCCGTAGCCCTGCAGCACGAACGAGACCGGCTTGCGGCCGTCGCTCTCGAACCCGAACCACATGTTCTGGCGCAGATTGCGCCGGAGTGCCGGCCCGCCGCGCGCCGCGCGGTCGTCGTACGAGGCGCCGAGCGCGTTCACGTTGAAGCCGGTCCAGAACCACCACTGGTTCGGGAGCTCGCCGTTGACGTTGATGTTCGCGCCGGAGTTGAGGTGCAGCCCCTCCGTGTTCCAGTCGTTCCACTGGTTGAGGTTCACGAAGAGCCGCCGGTAGTACTTGGTGGGCTTCATGAACTGCAGGCCGTACCAGTTGCCGTTGGAGCGCATGTCCGCCCGGCTCAGGAAGCCGGCGTCGTTGATCTCGTAGCCGGCGCTGGTCTCGGTGATCCCGGTCTGGAACCGCGTCACGCCGCCGCCGGTCTTGCCGATGCCGACGTTCAGCCGGTGGCCGCGCATCGAGGTCGCGTCCGGGTCGACCTCGAGCCGCGAGTCGGGGCGCTGGTACTGGTGCACCGCGTTCCGCTGCGTCGCGAGGATCGACGTCGCGCTCCCGCCCACGCGGCTCAGCACCGCGGAGCCGCTCACCTGGTAGTTGTTCCGCCAGAAGCGGTGCCGCGCGTCGACGCCGAACGCGTACGCGCTCTCCCGCAGGTAGGCGCGCGAGTCGGCATCGAGGAAGCGGTTGGTCGCGGTGAGCATCATCCCCACGCCCGAGTTGCCGTCACGCAGGTCCTGCGAGAGCCGCGTGACGAGGTAGTTGGTCGCCGGCTCGATCGTCCGGCCCTGGGCCCCCGTCTCCTGCTGCGTGTACGCGTTCAGGAACCCGACATTGAGCCCGCCGGCCGTGCGGCCCGTCAGCTTGGCGGCGCCGATGATCGTGCTGTTCTGCGGGTTGTCCTGGTCCCAGTACGTGCCGCTCAGCTGCGGACTGCGGCCGATGCGGCGCGAGTAGAAGAGCGACCCGCTGCCGTTCCCGTTCCCCTGGCCGGCGAAGTTGAAGATGCCGGCTCCCTCGAGGAAGAACGGCCGCCGTTCCTGGAAGAACTGCTCGAATGCCGACAGGTTCAGCACCGCCGGGTCGGCCTCGACCTGGCCGAAGTCGGGGTTCACGGTGCCGTCGAGCGTCAGGTTGCTCGTGACGCCGTACTTGATGTCGGCGCCGAACGCGATCGTCTGCTTGCGCTCGAACGCGTTCCCCACCGGCCGCGGGGCGTTCGTCGCCACGCTGTACGGCAGCACCTCCAGCCGGCGCGGCGAGGCGATGCCCTCGAACCCCGACACCTCGCCCCACTGCGACACGAAGCCGGTGCGGCTGCGCCGGTAGAGCGGCCACGAGATCCGCTCGTTGTGCCGCGCCACGTCGCGCCAGATCGCGAAGCCGAACGTGTGCGACGACGCGTCCGGGAAGCGGATCTGCGAGAACGGGATCCGGAACTCGGCCGTCCAGCCGAGCGAGTCGACGGCCGTCACCACGTCCCAGACGCCGTCCCACGAGGCGTCCTCGTTGCCGTCGTTCGAGATGTAGAAGTCGCGCTTGACCCCGAGCGGGTTCGACGAGAACCGGAAGCCGGTGCGCCGGTCCATGTAGCCGTCGACCATGAGGTGGATGTAGTCGCTCTGCGTGCGCGCATCGCGCCGCGAGAGGAACGCCATCACCGAGTCGGGCGACGGGTCGAACGCGCGCACGAACACGTACAGGTGGCGGGCGTCGTAGCCGACCTTCGCCTCGGTCCGGAAGCGCGGGGCGCCGTCCTCCACCGGGTCGTGCTGCCGGAACTGCGTGATGGCCGGCGTCTCGCGCCAGAGCGCGTCGTCGTCCTTGCCGTCGAGCACGGGCGCCGAGAGCGCGAGGGCCGCCGTGGCGGCGGTCGCGGTCGGTGCCGGCACCGGGCGCAGGGTGCGACCATCGGGGAGCGCATCGCGCGCCGGTGCAGGGCCGAGCGCGACGGTGGCCTGCAGGGCGAACGCCAGCGGGAGCAGCATATGACGGTCCGGGTTGGGGTCCCGGTGGGGGTCGGGAGCAGGGCGAGCGATGGCGCGCGTCCATGAGCGTGCGCGCGCAGCGGGTCGACCGATTCGACATCGCCCGCGCCGGAAGCGTTGCGTCGCCAATGTCAGCGATGCGTGAAGGCAATCGGCTCCAAGCGGGCCGCCACGCCGCGGGGCGCGCGGGCGGCGATCGCCGCGTGCGCGCGCGACCCGCTCATCGCCCGCGCCGCGCTTGTACCGCGAACCGCCCCCCGGTTAGCTTCGGGGCACTTCGCTATGGTACGCGCGCGCGCGCGTGACCCGTCCGTGACACCGGGGAGGCGCCCCGTGACCCCAGATCAGCGCGAAAAGGAACGGTCGGTCGCCGCGCTGGTGGCACCGGACATCCTCGACCTCCTCGAGACCGAGCCGACGAGCGTCGCCGCGGAGACGGAGGAGCTCCACCCGGCCGACCTCGCCGACGTGCTCGAGCTCCTCCCGCGGGCGCTCATGCCGCGGCTCCTCGGCGCGCTCCCGCCCGAGCGGGCGGCGAGCGTGCTGGAGTACCTCGCGGAGGAGCTGCGCGCCGAGCTCCTCGAGGCGATGGACGCGGGCCAGGCCGCCGCGCTCCTCACCGGCATGACGCCGGACGAGCGCGCCGACGTGCTCGACGAGATGGACGCGGAGGTCGCCGACCATATCCTCGAGGCGATCCCGGCGAAGGAGCGCGCCGAGACCGAGCGCCTGCTCCAGTACGAGCCCGACACCGCCGGCGGCCTGATGACGACCGAGTTCGTCGCCGTCCCGGCGACGCACACGGTGGAGGAGGCCCTCTCGGCGATCCGCGGCATGGCGCGCGCCGGCCGGCGCGAGGCCATGGGCACGGTCTACGTCCTCGACGGGCGCGGGGCGCTCGCCGGCGTCCTCTCGCTCCGCGAGCTCCTCGCCGCGCCCGAGGGGGCGCGCCTCAGCGAGGTCGCGTGGAGCGAGGTCGTCACGGTCCTCCCCACCGCTGACCGCGAGGAGGTCGCGCAGCTCACCTCCAACTACGACCTCATCGCCGTCCCGGTCGTGGACGCGGAGCACCGCATCCTCGGCGTCGTCACGGTGGACGACGTGATCGACGTCATCCAGGAGGAGCAGACCGAGGACGCGCAGAAGTTCGGCGGCCTCGAGGCGCTCGAGGAACCCTACCTGCAGACGAGCGTGCTCGCCCTCC
>CAZPJF010000022.1:0-18663 GCA_964586095.1 uncultured Gemmatimonas sp.
CGGGGACGAAGCGTCCGCGGACGCTACGGCCGGGTCGTCAGGCGCTCGGGCCCGCTCGGATTCCCCTCGCGCTCGCTGTCCCACATCACGGTGAGGATGTACCAGCGCTCGGTGCCGCGGAACAGCTGGATGCTGTTGATCCCGCGCTGGAATGGCGCGCTCTCCGGCGTGAAGCGCGAGTCGTACGTGCTCCAGACGTGCCAGACGTTGCCGAACGACGTCGTGCTGCGCCCGATCTCGCGTTCGAAGAAGCCGTTCGCCATGAGCCCCGGGCCGGCCGCGGCGATGTACTCCTCGACGCTCCAGTTGCGCAGCGTGGGCCTGCCCTCGCGACTCGTGAGCGCCGGGATCATGCGCGCGCCGGGCCCGAACAGGGTGCGGAGGCGGTCGAAGTCGCGCGGCGCGCCCTTGGGGCCGGAGATGGACTCATAGAGCGCCGTGATGATCGCGTCGATCGAACCGACGTCCGCGGGGTCGGCGGCGCGGACGGCGGGCGAAGGAACGCTGGGGGCGGCGCTCGGGGCGGCTGCGCCCCCGCCGCCGGTCTGGGCCGGCGCCCGGCCGGCGACGAGGAGCGTGAGCGTCGCGAGGACGGCGAGGCGATGACGAAGGGACACGGGAGGAGGGGACAGGGGCGGTCGGGGCACGGGCGGTGAGGGCACGGGTGAGGTCCGTGTCCAAGCTATCCGTGCGTCCCGGTGGGTCGCGTCCTGAGGGACGAGCGGTGCCGTCGGCGGGACGAATCCGCCATGCGGGCCGCCCCCCGTTCCGCGCGGCTCGTCCCACGCCCGGGCCACCAGGGCGACGCGGCGGGACCGACCGGGCGAACCTCACCCGGAGAGCCCATGAACCCGACCGCCCGACTCCTCCTGCTCGCGCTCCTCGCGGGCGCGCCGTGCGCCCCGCGCGGCGCTCACGCCCAGGACACCCCGCCCCGCCGGCTCCCGCCCGCGGCACGCGAGGCCGCCGAGGGCCTCAGCTCGGTGCACGGCCTCGTCGAGCTCGCCGACGGCCGGCTGCTCGTCTCCGACGCCAAGGACGCGGCGGTCTACCTGCTCGACCTCGAGCGGGGTACCACGGCGCTGGCGGCGCGGGTCGGTGCGGGGCCCAAGGAGTACCGGCGGGCCGGAGGGCTGTATCGCATGCGGAGCGGGGAGATCTGGATGCAGGACGCGAGCGCCCAGCGCTACCTCCGGTTCGACGGCCGCGGGGCGCCGCTCGGCACCCGGCCCTTCGCCACGGCGGGCGGCCGGTTCCGGGTCGTCGTCGCCGAGCGCGACGCGCACGTCATCGACGCCGACGGCGTCGAGTACGCGTCGGGGAGGATGGGGTCGCCGGCGAGCCAGGTCGGCGACTCCGTGCCGCTGGTGCGCCGCCGCGCCGACCGTGCCGACACGCTGGTGTGGCTCCGCGCACCGCGCCCGAAGGAGACGCTCGTCGCCGAGGGCGCCCGGATGTTCATGCCCCTCCTCTTCGCGGAGGCGGACGGATTCGCGGTGGCGGCCGACGGGCGCGTCGCCGTGGTCCGGGCCTCGCCCTACCGCGTGGAGTGGATCGAGCGCTCGGGACGGCGGACCGCGGGACCGGCGTACGACCACGTCCCGTTGCCGGTGACCGACGCGGACCGCGCGGAGGTCGAGGCGCGCCGGCGCTCGCTGAACGTGCCCGGTGGCATCCGCATCGCGCAGAGTGACGGCCAGGGGGGCACGCGGACCGTCTCGGCCGCCGAGCTGGTGCCGCCGCCGGAGTATGCCCCGGTGAAGCCACCGTTCGTCGCGGCCGAGGTCCGGCTCGCTCCCGACTCGCGCGTCTGGGTCCGCCGGTCGGCACCGCACGGGGCGCCCGCGGTCTACGACATCTTCGATGCGGCGGGCATGCGCCTCGATCGCGTCGAGCTCCCGCCGCGCACCACGCTCGTGGGGTTCGGCCGCGGTGCCGTCTACGTCGCGCGCGCGGACGCCGACGACCTGCTCTTCATCGGACGCGTCGCGTACTGACGGTCACCGGTGCTGGTCGACGAGGATCCGGTTCCCGTCCGGGTCGGCGATCACGAAATGCGCCGGCCCGGACGTCGTCTCGTCGGCCGGCGTCTCGATCGCGATGCCCGCCTCGCGCAGGCGCCGCTGCAGCTCCCGCACGTCAGTGAACTGCGGCAGCGCCTGCGCGTCCTGGTCCCAGCCCGGGTTGAACGTGAGGAGGTTCCGGTCGAACATGCCCTCGAAGAGCCCGATGACGGTGCTGCCACTCTTCATGATGAGCCAACGCTGGGCCGCGTCGCCGCCGAAGGTCGTGAAGCCGAGCGTCTCGTAGAACCGCTTGGACGCGTGGATGTCCTTCACGGCCAGGCTGACGGAGAAGGCACCGAGGTGCATCGAGGTGTCCGGTGGAAGGTCCCCCGAAGCTACCGCACGAGCCGCCCGAGCGCCTCGATCACCGGGCCCGCCTCCGCCGGCGGATTGGCCGGGTCGGCCGCGAGCCGCGCCGCCATGGCCAGCGCGTCCGCGATGACGGCGCGCGAGGCGGCCGGCATCGGGTCGGTCGACCAACGGCCCGCACGTTCGGCGTACCGCGCCGCGAGCGCGAGGTCCTTCGCGACGACCTCCACGCGGCCGAAGCGCCGGACGCTCCAGCCCTGCGCCGCCAACTGATGGTGGTTGGCCGCCAACAGGCGGTCGATCGCGAGGAAGTCGGGGGCGAGGTCGGCGGCGCTCGTGAGCGTGCCCGCGTTGATGCGCGCGAGGAGCGCGTCGATGCGCGGCTCGAGCTCCATGAGCTTGGCGCCGATCGCCTGGTCCCGGCAGCGGCCGATCTCCCCGCGGAACTCGGCCGACACGGTCGCGAGCTGGCGCGCGGCGGCGCGCGCCTGCCCTTCGGCGAGGAGCTGATGGGCCTTGTCGAGCCCGACGAGGTCCTCCTGCGCGGCGGCGCCGCTCGTCACGGCACCAAGGCTGAGGAGGGCGAGGGCGGTGCGGGTCCACGCACGCATGGGGAGCCTCCGGCGAAGGATGTGCCCGCACGATCGGGTGCGCCGGACGCCCGCGCCATCCGGGGAAGCCGGGACGGCGCGGAAGGAAAAGGCCTACGCATGTCCCCCCGGGGCGGGAGCGTGGTCGGGCCGCCGGGCGCTCCCGGGGGCCGCTCCGTCGGCTCGCGCCGGCATCGGCCGGGGCCCGGCTCCGCGCCCCTTGCTTGACAGTTCCTCGGCTGGGCCCCACTTTGTTTGGCGTCCGAACAAAGTGACCGCTCCTACGTTTCCCGTCCACCGCGCGTGGAGGAGGCTTTCGATGGGCTCGACCGGTCGGTTCTCGCGTCCCAGCTGGTGCCGGCCCCGTTGGGCCGCCGTCGTCCGCGCCGCCCTGGTCCGTCCCGTGCTCGGCGCCGCGCTCGCGGGCGGGGCGCTCGCGGCCGCCGCCGGCGCGCGACCGCTCACGGCGCAGGACGCGGCGGCGCTGCCGACGATCCGCGTGGTCACGGACGCGGCGGGGTCGCGCCTCCAGGTCGACGGCCGCGACCTGCTCGTGAAGGGCGTGAACTGGGACTACTTCCCGATCGGCACCAACTACGCGTTCAACTTCTGGGGGCAGCCCGACGACATCATCCGCGACGCGCTCGACCGCGAGATGGGGCTGCTGAAGGTCGGCGGGATCAACGCGATCCGCGTGTACGCCGGCATCCCGCCGCGCTGGGTGCGCTACATCCATGAACGCCACGGGATCTGGAGCGTGGTGAACCACCCCCTGGGGCGCTACGGCCTCACGGTCGACGGTGCCTGGATGGCGAACACCGACTACTCGAACCCGCGCGTCCGGGCGCTCATCCTCGCCGAGGTGAACGCGCTGGTGGAGGAGTTCCGCGGCACGCCGGGGGTGCTCATGTGGCTCCTTGGCAACGAGAACAACTACGGGCTCACCTGGAAGTCGGCGGCGACGGAGAACCTCCCGGTCGGCGAGCGCGACGCGGCGAAGGCGCGCTTCCTCTACTCGCTGTTCGGGGAGGCGGTGGCGGGGATCAAGCAGCGCGACGCGGCGCGGCCGGTGGCGATGGCCAACGGCGACCTGCAGTACCTCGACCTCATCGCGCAGGAGGTGCGGGGGCTCGACATCTTCGGCAGCAACGTCTACCGCGGGCAGTCGTTCGGCGATTTCTTCGCCCGCGTGAAGGCGACGCTCGGCGTGCCGGTGCTCTTCACCGAGTTCGGCGCGGACGCCTGGAACGCGCGCGAGTCGCGCGAGGACCAGCTCAACCAGGCGCGCTACCTGATGGCGCAGTGGCGCGAGATCTACGAGCAGACCGCGGGGAAGGGGCTCGTCGGCAACGCCATCGGCGGGTTCACCTTCCAGTGGACCGACGGCTGGTGGAAGTACGGCCAGGAGACGGGCCTCGACGTGCATGACGTGAACGCGTCCTGGGCGGCCGACGCGTACCAGTACGACTACGTGCGCGGCGACAACAACATGAACGAGGAGTGGTGGGGGATCGTGGCCAAGGGACCGGCCGACGAGCGCTACCAGTACGCGCTCTACCCGCGCGCCGCCTTCTACGGGCTGCAGCAGGCGTACCGGCTGGACCCCTACGCGACGGACCTCGCCCAGGTGCGGGCGCACTTCGCCTCGATCGAGCCCAACGCGCTCGTGATGCAGGCGCGCGCCGACGCGGCCGCCGCCGGCGGCTCGGGGCAGGACCGGCTCCGCGTGTCGGGCATGCGGCTCGAGCTCTCGACCTACACCACCGGTGGCACGCGGATCAGCACGCCGTCGGTCGCCTCGTCGACCTCGGCGCAGCGCCCGGCCGCGACGGGCTTCGACCGGATGGAGTCGTACTTCGTGGGCCTCGAGGCGCGGCCCACCGAGCGCGTCACCGCGCGCGTCTCGCTCAACGTGCTCGGCAGCATCGCCGACAACCCGATCGACGAGATCTTCTACGAGAACCGCGGGCGCTCCCGCGTCGTCTCGACGAGCACCGGGCCGGTGCAGGTCGACGGCCTCGACCGCCTCAAGGTCTACAACGCCAGCGTCACCTGGGACGAGCGGATGTTCCGCCTCGACGCCTTCAACCGCACCGGGCACTACCACTGGGGCTACGAGGGCGACTTCTTCGGCGTGTACCGCGAGGCGAACTACGGCCGCAACATCGACATCTACAACGGCGAGGCCCCGCTCGGGATGGAGTTCACGGGCAAGCGCCAGCTCGACGGGCTCAAGTTCGCGATCGGGCCCGAGCTCTGGTGGGGCGCCAACCCGACCGCGATCGTGAAGTACCGCCGCCGCATCCGGGACATCGACGTGACGGGGCTCTTCCAGGAGGACCTCGCGAAGCTCCCGCCGGGCTCGCTGCAGAGCTCGTTCGCGGTGCCGATCCCCCAGGCGCGCCGCGCCACGCTGCATGCCGCGACCACGATCGCCGGCTTCGGCGTCGAGGCGGGTGGCATCTGGGCCGGCGGGCCGCGCATCGGCCAGCGCTTCCAGGTGGTGGAGGGCACGCCGGGCGACTACCAGGTGCTGCTCGACGAGGTGAAGCCCGAGGACGCGTTCGGCGCCAAGGCCAAGGTCACGTTCAGCCGCGGGCGCCTGAACTGGTACGCGCAGGGCGCCGCCATGGGCATCGTGGCCGACGGCGGCCCGACGAGCGTCCAGACCTTCACCGGCTGGTCGCTCCGCGACACCGGCCTGAACAACCAGTGGAACGCCATCACCGGCTTCACCTGGACGATGGGCAACCTGCAGCTCGCGCCCAACTTCCTGTACCAGAAGCCGCTGGTGGACCCGATCCCGGGCGACGCGCCGCCGCCGGCGCGCAAGCGCAACGTGGTGGACGACCCGTTCGCGGTGCGGGCCAACCGCGAGACGGTCGCCGGCGAGCTGCTGCTCACGTGGGATCCGACGCCGGCGACCTGGATGTACCAGTGGGACAATGACATGCGGGAGGACGCCGACTTCGCGGCGAGCGTGGGCTACACCTACCGCCACCTGCCCACCACGCAGGACGCGGCGATCGGCATCCTCGGCGACGGCCGCACGATCTTCGCCTTCCCCGGCGCGACGCCGGCGCGCGACCTCTGGGAGCTGCGCGCGCGCGTGGTCAACAAGGTCGGGAACCGGACGCGCCTGATCACCAACCTCTACACGGGCACCGCCGAGCCCAACGGCGACAGCCAGCGGCTCGTGAAGCGCTCGGGCGTCGACCTGCGGCTCGTCACCGGCCAGTTCAAGGTCGTCGGCGCCGCGCGGTTCAACGACTTCGGGCCCTACGACTACCACCGCGACTTCAACCTCACCTTCCCGCAGCAGTTCATGACGGACGTCTCGTACGTGCTCGGGCGGCCGCAGTGGTGGGACGTGCCCGAGACGAAGTTCGGCGTGCGCGGCACCTTCCGCACGCTCGACCGGTACTCGCCGCGATACTGCCCGATCCGCGTGCCGGACGCGTTCGGCACGCCGACGTGCGATCCCCTCGCGCCGGGCTACGCGCTCGGCCGCGAGTGGGAGATCCGGTCGTACCTGACCGTCGCGTGGTGACGGGGCGGTGACGGCGACCGTGGCGGAGGCGCGGGACACGGTCGCCGCGCGCGTCAGCGGACTCCTCGAGCGGATGACGCTCGAGGAGAAGGTCGGCCAGCTGCAGATGACGCAGGCCGGCGGCGGGCACGTGCCCGACCATCTCCGCGACGCCATCCGCGCCGGCCGCGTGGGTGCGGTGCTCAACGAGGTCCACGCCGACACGGTGAACGCGCTCCAGCGCCTCGCCGTGGAGGAGAGCCGGCTCGGCATCCCGCTCCTCGTGGGCCGCGACGTCATCCACGGCTTCAAGACGGTGTTCCCCATCCCGCTCGGCCAGGCGGCGAGCTGGGACCCCGCGCTCGTCGAGCGCGGCGCGCGCATCGCCGCGCTCGAGGCCTCGGCCGCGGGCGTCAACTGGACCTTCGCGCCGATGCTCGACATCGGCCGCGACCCGCGCTGGGGGCGCGTGGCCGAGGGCTACGGCGAGGACCCGCACCTCGCCGCGGTGCTCGGCGCCGCCGCGGTGCGCGGCTTCCAGGGGGAGCGCCTCGACGCGCCCGGCAGCCTCGCCGCCTGCGCCAAGCACTTCGCCGGCTACGGCGCCTCGGAGGCGGGGAAGGACTACAACACCACCAACATCCCGGAGCGCGAGCTCCGCAACGTCCACCTGCCGCCCTTCGAGGCCGCGGTGCGCGCGGGCTGCGCCACGCTGATGACCTCCTTCAGCGACCTCGACGGGATCCCCGCGACGGCCAACCGGTTCCTGCTGCGGCAGGTGCTGCGCGAGGAGTGGGGCTTCGACGGCGTCGTGGTGAGCGACTGGGAGTCGGTGCGGCAGCTCGCCGTGCACGGCTACACCGAGGGCGACCGCGAGTCGGCCCGCGAGGCCGCGCTCGCGGGCGTGGATGTGGAGATGGCGAGCACCACCTACGCCGACCACCTCGCCGCGCTGGTGCGCGCGGGCGAGGTCCCCGAGGCCGCGCTCGACGCGATGGTCGCGCGCATCCTCACGCTCAAGGCCGCCCTCGGGCTGTTCGACGACCCGTACGTGGACCCGGCGGCCCTGCCGGCGGCGGGGAACGCCGCCTTCCTGCGCGCCGCGCGAGAGGCCGCGCGCGACTGCGCGGTGCTGCTCAACAACGCGCACGGCACGCTCCCGCTCCGCGCCGAGGCGATCGACCGCCTCGCGGTGATCGGCCCGCTCGCCGACGAGGCGCACGAGCAGCTCGGCACCTGGATCTTCGACGGCGACCCGCACCTGAGCGTGCCGCTGCTGCCGGCACTGCGCGAGCTGCTCGGCGGGCGGGTGCAGGTGGAGCACGCGCGCGGGCTCGCCACCACGCGCAGCACCGACACCTCGGGCTTCGCCGAGGCGGTGGCGCTGGCCGAGCGGAGCGACGCCGTGGTGCTGGTGCTCGGCGAGGAGGCGATCCTGAGCGGCGAGGCGCACTGCCGCACCGACGTCCGCCTCCCCGGCGCGCAGGAGGCGCTGCTCGCGGCCGTCGCGGCCACGGGGCGGCCCGTCGTGCTGGTGCTGATGACCGGGCGCGCGCTCGCCCTGCAGGCGGCCGTGCCGCACGCGCACGCGATCCTCTGCGCCTGGCACCCGGGCACGCTGGGCGGCCCGGCGCTCGCCGACCTGCTCTTCGGCGTGGAGACGCCCTCGGGGAAGCTCCCGGTGACCTTCCCGCGCGTGACGGGGCAGGTGCCGATCTACCACGCGCACAAGCGCACCGGCAAGCCGGCCACGCCGGAGACGATCGTCCACATGGACGACATCCCGGCGCGGGCCGCGCAGCTCTCGATCGGGAACACCTCGTTCCACCTCGACGTGCACCCGTCGCCGCTCTTCGCCTTCGGGCACGGGCTCACGTACGGCACCGTGGAGTACGGCGACATCGCCGCGAGCGCGCCCGCGCTCACGCGCGACGGGCGCATCACGCTCTCGGCGCACGTCACCAACACCGGGCCGCGCGCGGTGCGCGAGGTGGTGCAGCTCTACCTCTGCGACCCGGTGGCGAGCGCCACGCGCCCGGTGCGCGAGCTCAAGGCGTTCACCAAGGTCGCGCTGCATCCCGGCGAGCGGCGGCGCGTGGAGTTCACGCTCACCGCCGACGACCTTTCGTTCGTGGGGCGCGACCTGGTGCGCACCGCCGAGCCGGGGCGCTTCCACGCCTGGATCGGCGGGAGCAGCGAGGCCGACCTGCGGATCGACTTCACCCTGACGGACCGACCCGATGGCACTTCCTTCGTCCCGTGACGCGGCGGGTGGCGCCGCGCAGTCCGGTGCTGCGGCCTTCGCGCGCGCCGACGCGCTCCTCGCGCGCCTGACGCTCCCGCAGAAGCTCGGCCAGATGATACAGGCCGAGCGCGCCTCCACGACGCCCGAGGACGTCGAGGCGCACCACCTCGGGTCGGTGCTCTCCGGCGGCGGCTCGGTGCCGGGCGCGAACCGCGTGGCTGACTGGGTCGCGATGCACGACGCCTACTGGATGGCCTCGATGAGCACGCGCGACGGCCGCCTGCCGATCCCCGTGCTGTACGCCATCGACGCGATCCACGGCAACGCGAACGTGCTCGGTGCGACGGTGCTGCCGCACAACATCGGCCTCGGCGCGGCACGCGACCCCGCGCTCGTGGAGCGCCTCGCGCGCGTCTGCGCGGAGGAGGTGCTCGCGACCGGACTCGACTGGACCTTCGCGCCCACGCTGGCGGTGGTGCAGGACATCCGCTGGGGCCGCACCTACGAGAGCTTCTCCTCGGATCCCGGGCTGGTGGCGAGCTACGCCGCCGCCTACGTGCGCGGCCTGCAGGGGGCGCTCGACGACCATGGGGTGATCGCCTGCGCCAAGCACTGGGTGGGCGATGGCGGCACCACCGGCGGCGTGGACCAGGGCGACACCGCGGTGGGCGAGGCCGAGCTCGAGCGCGTGCACATGGCGCCGTACCTCCCCGCGCTCGAGGCCGGGGTGCTCACCGTGATGGCCTCGTTCAACAGCTGGAACGGCGAGAAGTGCCATGCGAGCCGCCACCTGCTCACCGACGTGCTCAAGGGCCGGCTCGGCTTCGACGGCTTCGTCGTCTCCGACTGGGACGGCGTCGACCAGCTCGGCGACGACCTCGCCGCGGCCCTCGCGAGCGCGGTGAACGCGGGCGTGGACATGATCATGGTCTCGCTCGACTGGCGCCGGATGCTGCGGCACCTGCACGAGGTGGTGGCCGACGGCCGCGTGCCGATGGCGCGCGTGGACGATGCCGTGCGGCGCATCCTCGCGGTGAAGGTCCGGGCGGGCCTCTTCGAGCGCGTGCGCCCTGCGCAGCGCCCCTGGGCCAACAGCCCCTCGTTCGGCGGCGCGGAGCACCGCGCCATCGCCCGCGAGGCGGTCCGCAAGTCGCTCGTGCTCCTCAAGCACGAGGGGGGCGTGCTCCCGCTCCGCCGCGACGCGCGCATCCTCGTGGCCGGCAAGAACGCCGACGACCGCGGCCACCAGTGCGGCGGCTTCACCGTGGAGTGGCAGGGGACGCACGGCAACGACCGCATCCTCGGCGGCACGAGCCTCTGGGAGGGGATCCGCGCCGTGGCCCCGCAGGCCGAACTGAGCCCCGACGGGTCCGCCGCCGACCGTGCGCGCCACGACGTGGCGGTCGTCGTGATCGGCGAGCTGCCCTACGCCGAGGGGATGGGTGACATCCGCGCCGGCGGTGCGGTGGCGCGCGGCTCCGGCGTCCAGCGGATGACGAACCTCTCGCCCTACGCCGCCACGCAGGTCCTCGCCGAGCGCCACCCGGAGGACCTCGCGACGATCCGGCGGATCCAGTCGCAGGGGATCCCGGTGGTGACGGTGCTCGTCAGCGGGCGCCCGCTGATCACCGACTCGGAGCTCGACGCCTCGGCCGCCTTCATCGCGGCCTGGCTGCCGGGGTCGGAGGGGGCGGGGGTGGCGGACGTGATCTTCGGCGACGCGCCCTTCACGGGGCGGTTGCCGTTCGCCTGGCCCTCGGCGGGAGGGACGCGGTTCCCCGTGGGCTACGCCGGATGAGGATGAAGGATGAAGGATGAAGGGTGAAGGATGAAGGACCGAGCGGGGGCGCGGTGCGCCTCAATCCTTCCACCTTCTTCCTTCCACCTACTTCCTTTCAGCTACACCCTTGCGGCCCCCCGCCGCCGCTCGAGCTCCTTGCGGCAGTCGTGCGCCCGCTCCTCGGTGATCGGGTAGGCCGAGATCAGCCAGATCGCCAAGCACGAGGTGAGCATCGGGATCACCACGTCGAAGAGCCGGAGCAGGAAGAGCGTCCGCTCCGTCTGCGCGGTGCCGAGCGCCACGTCGAAGCCGGTCGCGTTGAGCAGGAAGCCGCCCATCGCGAGGGCGGCCGCCATCCCGACCTTCACCACCCACCAGAAGATCGATCCGAACATCCCCTCGCGCCGCTCGTGCGAGGTCAGCTCGTCCTCGTCGCAGACGTCGGCGATCATCGAGCCCATGAGCGTGAAGAGTCCGCCGAGCCCGAAGGCGATGAGCGGGGCCGGGAGCAGCACGAGCCACGGGCGCTCGGTGTCGTAGCAGAACCACTTGAGCCCGTAGCCGAGCACCGACATGCCGGTGGAGAAGAAGAACGCCTTCCGCTTCCCGACCTGCGTGGCGAGCCAGGTCACGAGGAAGATCACGCCGAAGGTGGAGGCCGCGCCGAGCGTGCCGTTGTAGCCGGCGTAGCGCGCGCCCATCTCCTGGTCGCCGCCGAACACGTAGTAGATGATCACGTAGCTCTGGAAGCTCGAGATCATGATGAAGCCGTTGAACACCAGGAAGGTGGCGCCGGCGAGCTGCAGGAACGGCTTGGTGCGGATCGTCGCGCCGAAGCCCTTGAAGAAGGCGCGCATGCTGCGCCCCATCGCCTGGAGCCCGGGGGCGGCCGGTGGCGGCGGCGCGCCCGGCATCTCCGGGGCGCGCGCGAAGCGCTCGCGCAGCACGAGCGCCGGCACGATGCCCACCGCGATCGCCACCACGCCCACCGCGATCGCGAGCCCCTTCGCCCCCTCGGCCGGCGTCGGGAACCAGGGCTTGTGGGTCATGATCCAGAGGAACCACGGCGACACCAGGTACGCGAGCTGCCCGATGAAGTTCTGCACGCCCATCAGGCGCGTCCGCTCGTGGTAGTCGGGCGTGAGCTCGTAGCCCAGCGCCACCCAGGGCGTCGCGAAGATCGTGTAGCCGAGGTAGTAGATCGTGGAGCCGACCGTGAAGTACCAGAAGTACCACATCTCGCTCTTGCCCACGGGGAGCCACCAGAGCGCGATGTACGTGATCCCCGAGAGGATCGCGCCGAGGAAGATGTAGGGGCGCCGCCGCCCCCAGCGCGAGCGCGTGTTGTCGCTGATGAAGCCCATCAGCGGGTCGGTGAGCGCGTCGGTCACGCGCGGGAGCGCGCTCGCCAGCCCGACCAGCGCGGGGTTCACGCCGAAGCCGAGGTTCAGGATGATCAGCATCCCGCCGATCGCGGCGGCGAGCGTGTTGTTCACGAAGGCGCCGAGGCCGTAGGCGACCTTCTGCAGGAAGGGGACCCGGTCCTCCTCGGCGGTCTCGTAGTGCGCGAGGTGCTCGCCCGTGCGCTTGAGCCCGAGCCGCGTGTGCCAGGCGGCGATGGCGACGCGCCAGACCTCGTCCCACGCGGCGCGCGCGCTCATTCGCCCCTCTGGTAGACGCGGACCCAGTCGATGGTCATCCGCTGCGGGAAGGTCGTCGAGGCGTTCGGCGCGCCGACGAAGCCGCCGCCGACCGCGAGGTTGAGCAGGAGGAAGAACGGCTGGTCGAAGACCCACGGTCCCGGCTGGTCGCCCTTGTTCACGATGTGGAACACCTGGCCGTCGACGTACCAGCGGATCTGCGAGGCGCTCCAGTCCACGCGGTACACGTGGAAGCCGGTGTCGAGGCGCCCGGAGGGGGCGAAGTAGCGGCGCGTGAGCGCGCCGCCGCCCGAGTAGCCCGGCCCATGGAGCGAGCCGTGCACGATGGTCGGCTCCTGGCCGCGGTACTCCATCACGTCGATCTCGCCCGTCTGCGGCCAGCCGACCACGGGGAAGTTCGCGCCGAGCATCCAGAAGGCCGGCCAGATGCCCTGGCCCGTCGGCTGCTGGATGCGCGCCTCGAAGCGGCCGTAGCGGAACTCGCGCTTGCCGAGCGTCTTGAGGCGCGCCGAGGTGTAGTTGCGGCCGAGCCAGGCCTCCTGCCGCGCGGTGATCACGAGGTTGCCGTTGCCGTCGAGCGAGGCGTTCTCCGCGCGGTCGGTGTCGTACTCGAGCTGCGCGTTCCCCCAGTCCTCGCCGACGTCGAAGGTCCAGTCGGCGCTCGAGGGCAGCGTCCCGGCGGCGCCCTCGAACTCGTCGGACCAGACGAGCTCCCAGTCCGGCGGCGCCGTGGAGCCGGTGCAGGCGATGCCCGCGGCGATCGCGAGCGCGAGGAGTCGGAGTCGGCGCATGTGGGGACGGGAGGGCGTGGGACCGCTAGGGCGTTCGGGGTTCCGGGAAGCGCGAGGGATCCTGCAGCGCGGCGTCGAGCACCAGCGTCGCGGCGCCGATGGCGACCACCTGCGGCCCGAGGTCGCTCGAGCGGATCTCGGTGCTCGCGACGGCGGTGACGAAGGTGCGACGGAGCGCGCTGGCACGGAGCGGCACGAGGAGGCGCTCGCCGAGCACGGCGAGCCCGCCGCCGAGGATCACCGCCGCGGGGTTCAGCAGGTTGAGGAGCGACGCGACGGCGATGCCGAGGTACTCCGCCGCCTCCTGCACGACCTGCATCGCGAGCGGGTCGTCGCGGAGCGCCGCCTGCTCGATGCGGGCGAGGGTGATGGGGCCGCTCGCGAGCTGGCTGGCGGGGAAGGCGGGCCGCAGCGCCTCGGCACGCGCCACGAGCGCGCTGCCGCCCACGAAGGTCGTGAGGCAGCCGCGGTGGCCGCAGACGCAGGGCTCGCCGCGCGCGTCTATCGACATGTGGCCGATCTCGCCCGCCACGCCGCTGGCGCCGCGGCGGATCTCGCCGCCGATGAAGTGCCCGGCGCCGATGCCGGTGGCGAACTTGATGTACGTGAAGTCCTGCAGGCCCCGCGCGCGCCCCCACCAGTGCTCCGCGAGCGCGCCGCAGTTGGCGTCGTTGTCCACCTGCAGCGGCACGCGGAACTTGGCGAGGAGCGCGCGCAGGCCATGCTTCCCCTGCCACGCGGGGAGCGCCAGCTCGCTCAGCCGCTCGGGATGGCGCGGGTCCACGGGGCTCGGGACCGCGACCCCGATGCCGACGAGCCGCGCCCGGTCCGCCCCCGCCATGGCGGCATCGCAGAGCTCGCGCACCAGCGCGCGCGTGCCCTCCGGATCGGTCCGCACCGCATGGTCCCGGTGCTGCCAGCTCCGCACGACGCCGCGCAGGTTCGTCCGCGCGACGGAGACGTGCGAGGCGCCCATGTCGACGCCGAGGATGTGCGCGGCGTCGTCCTGGAACTCGAGGACGATCGGACGGCGTCCGCCCCGCGACGCCCCCACGCCGGCCTCGGCCACGAGTCCCGTCGCGAGCAGGGTCTCCACGATCTCGGAGACCGTCGAGCGGGAGAGCTCGAGGCGCTGGGCGATCTCGGCGCGGGAGATGCGGCGCTCCGCCCAGATCAGGCGGAGCACGGCGTCGGCGAGTGGGGAGCGTGGCATCGGCGAGGGGGGAAGGCCGGCGCGCCGTCACCGACGCGCCGGTTCAGGCCCTACCGGTGCAGGAGGACGTTGTCGATGAAGAGCGTGTTCACGGGGTCGTCGCCCACCAGGATGAGCTGGGCGAGATGACCGCGCGTGGTGAGCCCCGTGAACTGCGCCAGCGGGATGTCGAGCGTGACCCAGGCGCCGGTCGCGAGCGCCGGGGTCGTCGCCGCCGTGAACGTGAGCTCGTGCTCCGCGTCGTCGCCGCCGCCGAAGATCCCGTTGGCGCCGAAATCTACGAGCTTGACCTTGAGCCCGGCGGGCGCGGCCGACGCGTCCGGCGTCCAGACGTCCATGCGGAAGTGCGTCATCGCCGTCGCGTTCACCGGCGCCGACGTGAACTCGATCCCGGCGTACGTGAGGTTGGTGTAGCGCTTCATCGCGTTGCCGGCGACCGCCACGTCGGCCACGTCGGCGGCGTCCCAGCCCGCGGACCAGGTGTCGACCGTGACCGCGGTGTAGCTGTCGCTGAAGAGGGCGATCGCGTCGCCCGCGGCATAGGTGGGCACCGGCGCCGCGGTGAGCGGGGCGGTCGGGGTGGTGTTGGTGGAGAAGTAGACGTTGTCGAGGAAGACGGTGTTGGGGCCGCTGACGAGGATGAGCTGCGCCAGGTGCGCCCGCGTGGTGAGGTTGGTGAAGTCGGCGAGCGGGATCGCGAAGCGCACCCAGCTCCCGGTGGCGAGCGCGGGCGTGCTCGCGGGCGTGAAGGTGAGCTCGTGCTCCACGTCGTCGCCGCCGCCGAACGTGCCGTTCGCGCCGAAGTCGACGAGCTTGACCTTGAGGTCCTCGCTCGCGCTCACCGCGTCCGGCGTCCAGTAGTCGAAGTGGAACGTCGTCATCGCGCTCGCGTCGATCGTGGGCGCGGTGAACTCGATCCCGGCGAACGTGAAGTTGGAGTAGCGCTTGACCGTGTTCCCGCCGATCGTCACGTCCTCGACGTCGGCCTGGTCCCAGGGGGCCGACCAGGTGCCCACGGGCACGTTCGTGTACGAGTCGCTGAAGAGCGAGATGACGTTCGGGGCCGGCGTGGTCGGTGCGGCGGCACCCGCCGGCGGGGCGGGCGGCACCGGCACGCGGTAGAAGTAGATGTTGTCGAGGTAGGTCGTGGGGCTCGACCCGACGATGATGAGCTGTGCCAGGTGCGCGCGGGCCGCGAGGCCGGTGAACGCGCTCAACGGGATGTCGAGGCTGCTCCACTGGCCCGCGGTCACCGGCGGCACGCTCCCGGCATTGAGGGCCACCTCGTGCTCGCTGTCGTCCCCGCCGCCGAAGACGCCGTTGGCGCCGAAGTCGACGAGCTTGAAGCGGAGGTTGGTCGCGTTCGTGACGTACGCATCCACGTGGAAGTGCGTCATGGCCGACGCGTCGACCGGCGCCGAGGTGAACTCGACCCCGGCGAACACGAGGTTGGTGTACTTCTTGGTCGCGTTCCCCGCGATGACCACGTCGGCCACGTTCGCCTGGTCCCAGTCGGCCGACCAGGTGTCGACGGTGCGGTTGGTGTAGGCGTTGCTGAAGAGCGAGATGACGTCGGCCGCGAGCGCGGTCGGCGTCGGTGCGGCGACGGTCGGCGGCGCGGTGGCCGTGAGCGCGATCGCCCCCGCCGCGTTCGTCGTGCCGAGGGTCGCGGTGATGGTGCTCGTGCCCGCGGTGAGCACGTTCAGCAGGCCCGACTCGTCCACCGTCGCCACCGCCGGCGCGCTGGAGGCGAAGGTGAAGTAGGCGGGGCTGATCGCGAGCGTCTGGTCCGCCCCCTCGACGTTGACGGTGAGGGACGTGCCCGCGAGCTGCTGCGTGGCCCCCACCTCCTGCGTCAGCGCGTAGGTCCCGATCGACGGCCGCGGGTTGGCCACCGTCCCCAGCGCCTCGAACTGGATGTCATCGAGCCAGAGCTCGTAGCCCGAGGCGCCCTCGGGCCCCTCGGCGAAGAAGAAGAGGCCCCGCTCCTGCGTGAGGCGGGAGGCGAGCGGGATCGCGATGGCGTACTTGGTCCACGCGGTCGTCAGCGCGATCGCCGTGCGCTCCGCCGTGTAGCGCGACGTCCCGGTGTTGTCGTTGCCGAGGCCGGCGACATTGAGCGTGGCGGCGACCGAGGCCCGCGCCCAGAACGTGAGCGCGTCGTACTGCGAGAGGTCGCGCCCCATCGCCGAGACGAAGGCGCCGCCGGCGTAGCCGCCCGTCGGATCGCCCGGGCCCGGGATCACGACCTTGAGCGAGGCGCTGCCGCGGTGGGTGACCGTGTTGTCGATGGAGATCGCGTCGACCTTGGAGCCGCCGAACGCCTGGAACCCGGCGCCGCCGACGAAGTTGTCGGTGAAGACCCGCGGCTCATCCGGGAACGGGGCCGGCCCGAGCGTGCCGTTGTCGCGGGTGCAGGCCGCCAGGAGGGCGACGGCGGCCAGGGACGCGAGGCGAGGACGCGAGCGCATGCAGGGACTCCGGGTCCGTGGGACCGGCTGGTCGTGGGGCGTGCGGGGGCGGTGCTTTGTTCGGTGCTCGAACAAAGTATGGGAAACCACGTCCGGGGCGTCAAGAGGGGGGAGCGGGGCGCGCCCGCGGGCGCGATGCCCCGGCCGGGCTGGGCGGCGCTACGGCCGCGCCGGCGCGTCTGGGTCCGGCGTGGCGTCGAACGTGAAGATCCGGACCGGCGCCTCCGCGCCCCCCAGCGCCCGGTAGAACTCCAGCGCGTGCCCGTCCTCCTCGTCCGCCGGGACGAACGCCACCGGGATCCCTTCCTCGGCGGCGCGGTCCAGCAGCGCGCCGATGAGCGCGCGCCCGATGCCGCGCCGCTGGTGCGCCGGCTGCACCGCCAGGTCATAGATGAAGAGCTCGCGCGCCTCGGCGCGCGTCATCGGCAGCACATGTGCCGTGAGCGCCCCCACCGGCTCGCCGTCGAGCAGCGCGGCGAGCGCCCAGAACTCACGCCGCGCGAGCAGCCCGCCGACGTAGGTCGCGTCGAGCGGCCGGGGCTCCGCCTCATCGAAGACCGCTGCCATCATGGCGAAGGCGCGGCGGGCGAGCTCGATGTCCGGCGCGCCGAGGCGGCGGATCGTCCAGGGCGCGCTCATCGGGCCCGGCCCTCCGCGGCACTCGACCGGCGGCACGCCGCGGGCCCCGGCCCCAGGCGGAGTCCGACTCTCGCGCGGTCACGTCCGAGCGTGGCTCCCATGCCCGAATCCTCTCAGGCGACGATGCGCATGGGAAGCCCGGTCGCGTCATGCGCGAGCGGGCCCGCGGGGAAGGTCCGCGCGACGCCCTCGAGGATGCGCCGCGCCGTCCATGCCGCGATGAGCGCGTCGAGCAGGTCGTCGCTCGCGACGTCGCGGCGGAGCCAGGTGGCCCGCGCGGGACCGAACGCGGCGCGCAGCGGGGCATCGAGGAGCGCGAGACGCTCCGCGGCCCCTTCGGCGCGCTTCTTGGAGTGGGTCATCGGCCGGCCGCCGTTCCGTACCGCGAACGAGACCTCGGGGTGCACCTCGACCACGGCTGGCGCGGCCTCCGCGGTGCCAGCCGGCATCGGACCGCCGCGGCCGAACTCGCCGCCGCCGCTCTCGCCGCCGCTCTCGCGGTGGCGCAGCGTCTCGTCCACCTCGCGGATCTTCGCGAGGATCCCGTACGTCTGCCGGCTCAGCTTCCGTCCCGACACCGCGAACGAGCGGGCGCTCGCCTCGGCGTAGTCGCGCCCGGCGAGAGCGGCGCGGCAGGGTGCGGGGAAGACGCTGCTCCCGCGCTTCCTCAGGAACCGGCGCGCCTCGACGTCGACGGCGCGGGGCGCGGCGTCACTCAAGCCGATCGGGATGTCCACCGCCACCACGCGCACCCGCCCGCGCGGCGGCACCCGCGCGCCGCTGGCACCCGGCTCACCGCTGGCACCCGGCGCGCCGGCTCCGAACGCCACGAGCAGCGCCGCGAAGGTCGCATGCACCGTGATCGCGCACTCGCCGCGCCCCAGGTCGTGCGCGGCGGCCACCCACCCGACACGACATCCATCGACACCCGCGACCACGCTCATGCGCGCATGGCGCGGTCCGGTGCCTCGCGGTGCGCGCCGCTCACCGTCGACACGCCGCCGGTGGCGCGAGCGATGCCTCGCGCCCGATGGGCGCGACGCTCAGGAACTGCACCTGGGCCGGTTCGGTGGGGGCCAGCGTGATCCGGACGACGAGGTCGCCGCGCGCGCAGCGGAGCCGCCAGGCGCCGCGGAGTGCGTTCTCCACCACGAACGGGCCCTCGGGCCGGCAGTCGCCGCCCGCCGCCTCGCGCACGCGCGCGACCTGCGCCGCGCGGCGGTCCGCGGATTCGTCGCGGAAGAGATTCATCGCGGCGAGCGAATCGGCGAGCGGGCTCGACCAGGCGTTCACGAGCCGCGTCACCTGCGCGCGCCGCGTCTCCAGCACCGGCGCGGGCTGCGGCGCGCGCGCCTCGAGCCCGCCCGTC
>CAZPJF010000023.1:0-18384 GCA_964586095.1 uncultured Gemmatimonas sp.
GGCTGCGTGGGCGCGCCGGCGTGCGCAGGCTCACGGCGGCGATCGCCCGATCGCGGGGTCCGGGGCGGGAGGGAGGCGGGAGCATCTTCGGCTACTCTATGGAAGAGGCGACGGGGCGCTGACGACTTCCGCCGAGGGGTGCTATGGGGACGGCGACTCCCGCGCGCCGCGTCGCCGGCCAGGCGATGGCCGCAGCGCCCCCCACGGCGCCTAGCCTCGCCACGCATGACGTTCCGGGAGAGCCGCGAATGGCATCGCGTCGCCCTGTGGGGTGGCAGCCTGGTGTTCGGGTACCTGCCGTTCGCCGATCCGGCTGGGCCGACCCACGACCCGGTGCGGCTCGTGATCTGCGGCGTCGGAGCCCTGCTGCTGGCGCTCTCCGGCTTCCTGCTGCGGACGTACCGCATCGAGTTCGACACGCAGCGCCGGTGCGTGGTGCTCCACGCGCGGCGTCCGGGCTCGCGGTCACGGCGGTCGGTCCCGTTCGATGAGATCGAGGCCGTGCTGGTGGCGCGGACCACCCAACGGGATGAGGACCTCCTGCCGGCCAACCGCAACGTCGCCCGCTGGCGGGTGGCGCTGCGCTGCGCCGGGGAGACGTTGACGGTGACGCACAACCCGTTCGTGCATCGGTCCGAGGCGCGCGCGCTGGCGGAGGAGGTCGGGCGACTGGTCGGAGCGCCGGTCGACGATCGCGCCGCGTAGCCTCGCGCGGGATCCCGCGTCCGCGTGGGGTGGCCGGCGGCGCGCGCCGCGCGATCCATCTTCCGCCCGCGCGGTCCACGCGCTAGGGTTGCGCGACCCCCACCCCGCCCCGCCGTGCTCCCGACGCCCCGCCGCTCCGCGCGCCGCCTCGTCCCGCTCGTCGCCCTCGGCCTCCTCCTCGGGCGCCCCGCGGGCGCACAGGCCCGCCCCGACACCGTCGCCCTCACGTTCGACTGGGCCGTCGGCTCCACGGTCGACGTCGACCACCATCGCTGGAAGGTGAGCACGCTCAAGGATCGGAGCGACACGACGCAGAGCGCGTGGCGACTCGACCTGCGCATCGCGCGCGTCAACGACCGCATCCGGCTCGAACTGCTGCGGCTCCGCGACGAGCTCGACTCGACGCAGGCGAACCGGCCGATGCTCGAGCGTCCCGTCACCTGGCTCGAGACCACCACCGCGGGCACGGAGCCGCAAGTGCGGAACGTCGACGCCCTCATCGCGAGCCTGCGGGACGTGCTGCGACGCCCCGCCGACGGCATGGAGGCAGCGACGCCGGCGATGCAGCAGATCATCGACCGCTCGCGCACGCCGGAAGCGTTCGCGCAGCAGATCCTCGTCGACTACGGCTCCGCGGTCGGCGCCTGGCTCGATGCCTCCTTCGTGCTCGGCGAGGAACGCGAGCTGCACGAGCAGCGCGACGTGCCCGCGCTGCCGGGAACGAAGCTCCCCTACACGACCTACTTCGCCGCGACCGAGCGCCTCCCCTGCTCGCAGGGCCGGGCCGACACGAGCTGTGTCCGGCTCGTGATGGTCGACCAGGTGGAGGAGACGGCGACCGGGCGCTTCGCCATGCGCATGCTCGAGGCCGCCGGACTGCCGGCGGGCGAGGCCGAGCTCCGCCACGCCGAGATCTCGCGGCGCGTGGAGGTGGTGCTCGAGCCGTGGACGCTGATGCCGTACTCCTACATGAAGCGGGACTACTTCACGATCACGGTGCGCGGCGCGGACGGCGAGGGCGAGCAGACGGTCGCCGAGGTGCGCGACGAGCGGACCTGGTTCGGCTGGACCCGGGCGCGCCCGCCGCTGCATGTGGCCGCGGCCGCTGGGGATGCCCGGGCGCTCCGGCCGCTGCTGCGCGGGAAGCCGCGCCTGGACGTGCTCGACGAGGAGGGCACCACCCCGCTCTACCGCGCCGCCTCGGCCGGGCATGGCGGGACCGTGCAGCAGCTCGTGCGCGCCGGCGCCGACCGGGCGCGCGCCGAGCAGCTCGCGCGCCGCCGCGGCGATGCGGCGGCGCTGCGCGCCCTGCGCGCGGCCGCGGGATCGCCGCGGCGCGCGGGTGCCACGCTCGAGTCGGGCCGGGAGTCCTTCCGCGCGCAGCGCTACCGCGAGGCGGTCGAGCGCCTGGCGGAGGCCGCCGCGGACGAACCGCAGCCGGCGGCCGCGCACGCCGCGCTCGCCGACGCGCTGGTGCACGACGATCAGGACTCGGCCGCGGTGGCCCAGGCGCAGGCGGTGCGGCGCGCCACGCCCTGCGACGAGACCGCGCTGCGCGTGCTGACGCTGGCGTACGATGCCAGCTGGTCCGGCTGGCAGGCGTCGCACCGCGACAGCGCCTCCGCCTACGCCGACTCGCTCGTGCGGTGCGTGCCCGAGTCGGGGGACGGCTGGCTCTCCAAGGCCTGGAGCGCGGCGCGCCGGGGCGATGCCGACGGCGAATCCGCCGCGCTCGCGCGTCTCCGGGCGCTGGCGTTCATCTCCGAGGGGCAGCGCGCGCTCGGACGGTGGATGCTCGAGTCGCTCGCCCCGCGGAGCCTGCTCGTGATGAGCGGCTACGTGGACTACATCACGATCCGGATGCTGCAGCTGGAGGGCGTGCGCGCCGACGTGGCGGTGGTCGAACAGGGCGCGCTCGAGCTCCCGCCGTACATCCGGGCCGCGCGCGACCGGCACGGCCTGCCGTTGCCGTTCGACGACGCGATGCTCGACTCGCTCGACCGCGCGGGCCGGTACTGGGCGATCCCCGTGCTGGCGCACTGGTGGGGTGCATCGTACGCGGGCACGCTGGGGCGCACGATGGCGGTGGGCCCCTCGGTGGGCGGCGAGGGGTTCGAGGGACCGGGGCGCTTCTGGGGGAACGGCGCCGTGTTCGTGCTCGGCGACACGGGCCGCGCGGCCGTCCCGGACCCCGTGCAGGTGTGGGCCCGCGTCCGCGCGGCGCAGGCGATCGCGGGACCGCCCACGCAGGC
The DNA here is from genome assembly GCA_964586095.1 of uncultured Gemmatimonas sp. GTDB lineage: Bacteria > Gemmatimonadota > Gemmatimonadetes > Gemmatimonadales > Gemmatimonadaceae > Pseudogemmatithrix. The sequence continues at coordinate 2,958 of CAZPJF010000023.1, forward strand.
CGGCGATCCCCAGCCCTCGCGCCATGCGTACGACGTCACCCGGGACGTGCTCTGGGGCGGTCGCGTGTTCCTGACCGGGGTGACGCTCGATGATGCGGGGCTGTCGCCGGCGCAGGTGGCGGCGGCGGACTCGCTCGTGCGCTGGATCGAGCAGCGCAGCCTCGCGCTCGACTGGCCCGGACGCGACGGACTGCACGCGGACCTCGCCGGGTCGCGCAACGAGCTGCGCTACCTCGCGCTCGCCGCGGGCGACCGGCGCGCGGCCGCCGAGCACAGCGAGGCCGCGGTGCGGCTCTCGCCGAGGTCCCCCACGCCGCGGCTCGTGCGCGCGGGCACGGCGCTCGTCGCGCGCGACCCGGCCACGGCCTGGCGCGCCGTCGGCGAGGCGTTCGAGCGCGGGGACGACTTCAACATCGTGCTGCACGGCGCGATCGCGGCCCGCTATGTGGACCGCGCCGACACGGCCCTCGCGCTGCTCGAGCGCGCGCAACGCATGATCGACAACACCGACGACGAGTCGCGCGGCGGCATGGACGCGCGCCGGTTCACGCATGTGCCGGTGAGCGCGGCCGACACCGTGGGACCGGTCGCGGTGCTGCGCGTGCGGTCGTTCTCCGAGCTCGCCGCCGTGGTGGCGTACCAGACCGGCATGGCGCACGCGGCGCGCGGGGAGTTCGACCGCGCGGGCGTGGCGATGGCGCGCGGGCGCGGGCTCTCGATCTCGGCGGAGATGCGCTGCTACGTGCGCAACCAGCTGCTCGCGACGGTGGACCTCGTGCGGCTCACCGAGCGCGCAGCGGAGTGGTTCCGGGCGCAGGGGCGGGACTTCGCGTGCGCAGGGCAGGAGGACGGCCCCGCACGCTGATGCCGCGCGGTCGCCGGCGCGTTACCTTGGGCGCGTCCCCACGCGGAGCACGAAGCGATGAATGCGAAGGAGCGCGCGGCGCTGGTCCAGACGCTGCGGACGCGGTTCGAGGCCAACCCCAAGCGGCACGCCGGGATCGCGTGGAGCACGGTGGAGGCCCGCCTCGCCGCGAAGGGTGCGCCGCTCGACGCGCTCGCGGCGATGGAGGAGACCGGCGGCGAGCCCGACGTGATCGGCGTGGACCCCGGGACGGGCGCGGTGATCTTCTGCGATTGCGCCGCCGAGAGTCCCGCGGGCCGCCGGAGCCTCTGCTTCGACCGCGCCGCGCTCGCGTCGCGCAAGGAGAACAAGCCCGCCGGCAGCGCGGAGGCGATGGCGGAGACCATGGGGATCGAGCTGCTCGACGAGACGCAGTACCGCGCGCTGCAGACGCTCGGCGAGTTCGACCGCAAGACGTCGAGCTGGGTGCGCACGCCGGCGGCGATCCGCAAGCTCGGCGGTGCGCTCTTCTGTGACCGCCGGTACGACACGGTGTTCGTCTATCACAACGGCGCGGAGTCGTACTACGCCGCGCGCGGATTCCGCGGGATGGTCAAGGTATGAGCGCGCGCACGCCGCTTCTCACCCTCGCCCTGCTCGCGGCCGCGGCGACGGCGCTCGCGGCCCAGCGCCCCACCACCCTGGCCGGCCGCTCGACCGTGTACGCGCCGAGCGGCATGGTCGCGACGAGCCAGCCGCTCGCCTCCGCCGCGGGCCTGCAGGTGCTGCGCGACGGCGGCAATGCGATCGACGCGGCCGTCGCCGCCGCGGCCGTGCTCAGCGTGACCGAGCCGCACATGACCGGCATCGGCGGGGACCTGTTCGCCATCGTCTGGCTCGCGCGCGAACAGCGGCTCGAGGCGATCAATGCGAGCGGGCGCGCGGGCGCGCGCATGACGCGGGAGGCGCTCGTCGCGGGCGGCTTCCGCCCCGGTTCGCAGCAGGGCGCGATGTCGGTGACGGTCCCCGGGGCCCTCGCCGGCTGGGAGCTCCTGCTGCGCACGCACGGCCGCCGGTCGCTCGCGCAGGCGCTCGCGCCCGCGATCGCGTACGCGCGCGACGGCTTCCCCGTCTCGCCGATCATCGCCGCCCAGTGGGCGAACGAGACGGAGTTCCTGACGCGCGACGCGGGGGCCGCGGCGACGTACCTCCCGGGCGGGCGCGCGCCGCGCGCCGGGGAGTGGTTCCGCAACCCCGACTACGCGCGCACGCTGCAGGCCATCGCCGACAGCGGCGTGGGACTCCTCTATGGTGGCGCGCTCGGCCAGCGCCTCGTCGCGCACCTTGAGCGGCTCGGCGGCTTCCTCACCCTCGACGACCTGCGCCGGAACGCGCCGACCTGGGTGACGCCCCTCTCGGTGCCGTTCCGCGGCTACCGCGTGTGGGAGCTCCCGCCGAACAACCAGGGGATCGCCGCGCTCGAGATGCTGCGCATCCTCGAGCCGTACGACCTCGCGGCGATGGGACACAACTCGCCCACGTACCTGCATCACCTGATCGAGGCGAAGAAGCTCGCCTACGCCGACCTCGACCGGTTCGTGGGCGACGCCGACCACCTCGAGCTGACGCCGGCCCAGCTCCTCTCGGACGAGTTCATCGCCCAGCGGCGCGCCCAGCTCGACCCGCGGCAGGCGCGGGAGCGCGTGGACCCGGGGCCATCGCGCACGCGGAGCGAGACGATCTACCTCGCGACCGCGGACGCCGAGGGGAACATGGTGTCGTTCATCAACTCGATCTACGACTACTTCGGATCCGGGGTCGTGGTCCCGGGCACGGGGTTCGCGCTGCACAACCGCGGCGCGGGCTTCACGCTCACCGAGGGGCTCCCCAACACCGTCGCGCCGGGGAAGCGGCCCTTCCACACCCTGATCCCGGGGTTCGTGACCCGCACGGTGGACGGGCGCGAGGAGGCGTACATGAGCTTCGGGCTCATGGGCGGCGGGGTGCAGGCGCAGGGGCACGTGCAGTTCCTGCTCAACCACTTCGTGTTCGGGATGGACCTGCAGGCGGCGATCGACGCGCCGCGCTTCCGCCACTACAACGGCCTGCGCGTGGCGCTCGAGCCGCCGATCACGGACGCCGTGCGTGCCTCGCTCTCGGCGATGGGGCACGTGCTCGTCGACCAGCCGGCGATCGCGTTCGGCGGCGCGCAGGCGATCATCCGGCTGCCGCGCGGGTACGCGGGGGCGAGCGACCCGCGGAAGGACGGGCTGGCGATCGGGTACTGAGGGGCGACCCGCCCCGGATCACGACACCCCTCCGGTGCCGGATGCGGGGTGCCGGTACCCCCGATGTGGCATGGATCTTCCTGAGTCGTCATGTTGAATGCCCGCACCGTCCAACCCGGCGAGATGACCACCACCGCGCGACGCACCGAAGAGCTTCCGAAGCTCGCCCCGCCCCCCGCCGACGCCCCGCGCGTCGGCGAGGAGAGCGTGACGGAGCGGATCGACGCGTACTGGAACGACGTCGAGGATCGCGTGGCGTACCTGCTGCCGCTGGTGCAGGCGGGCCGCTACGCCGAGGCGCTCACGCTCTGCGCCGTCTACCTCGAGGGCGTCGCGCACACGCTCGTCTCGCTCAACCCGGTCCGCGACACGGACTACACGGACGAGCTCGACGAGCACTCGGCGGACCCGTACCTCACGCTGGTGCATCCGATCCAGCTCATCCGGATGACGTCGCAGATCGAGGGGCTCTCGCCGAGCGCGGTGCTGGGGCTGCAGGCGGCGTTCCCGGGGCCGGACCACACACTGCTCTACACGGAGCAGGCGGTCGAGATCGTGCGCGCGACGCTCGCGACGAACGAGGCGCGCACGGTGGAGCGCGCGATCTGGCGCTGCACGGTCGCGTACGTCATCTACGACTTCATCAACCAGCATGCGTTCCGCCGGCGGGATGGCGGCCGCACGGTGGGCCTGGGCACCGCGTTTCGCGAGGGCCCCACGGTCCAGGGGCTCAACGTGCCGGAGCTGGTGTCGCTGCTGTTCGGGATGATCGTCGAGGCGCGGGCGCGGTGTCATGCGCGGGGCGTGCTGCCGGGCTGACCGCCGTTCGCTCGGCCGATCGCGGACGCGGACGAGGCGGGCCCCCTCACGGGAGCCCGCCTCGTCGCATCCGGGTCAGTTGAGCGGCCCCTTCCCGCGCCGCGTGCGGTCGAGGACGAGGTCGGCGACCTGCTTGCCGAGCGTGATCCCGGCGTCGGAATCGAAGCGATAGTGGATCCCGCCGTAGATGCGCGAGATCCCCGCCTCCTCCGCCGCGGCCGCCAGTTCACTGCGGTGCCGCGGGAAGATCGCGCCGAGCACCCGGGCCGCCGCGGCGGAGATGGCGGCGTGGTTCGACGGGTACGACGGGAAGCTCGGCAGCCCGACGGCGAGCGTGATGCCCGGGTCGGCCTGCGTGGGGCGGATGGTCCAGTAGGTGTACTTGGCCTCGTGGCTCGCCACGAGCGCGTCGTAGCCGGCCATGTTCACGAGCGCGAACACCCGCGCGGCCGCGCGTTCGCTCATGCCGCGGCGGACGATGAGGCCGTCGGCGACGATGTTCCAGTGTCCGAGCGGCGTGACCGTGCCGCCCTGCAGCGCCCAGAACTTGGCGATGCTGTCCTGCTCCGGGGTCCGCAGGTCCGAGAACTGGCGCACCTCGGCGATCGCCGCGACGAACGCCGGCGAGCCCCATGCCGGGGGCGGCACGGGCCGGAACTGCGAGCCGCTGTCGAGGAAGAAGGTGCGGGCGGCGCCGAGCGTCGCGAACGCCGGCGGGGTGGGCACGGCGCGCCAGCAGCCGTCGCAGGTCGGCACGGTGCCGGTGAAGGGCGTGAAGAAGCCGTCGACCTTGGCGCGCGCGATCTCGAGCGCCGCGACCTCGCGCCCGAGCTGCTCGCCGCGCGCGAAGTCGCCCGGCCGGCCGCGCCAGCCCTTGGCCGCCGCTTCCTGCGAATCGACCTTCGCCTCGAGCGCCGCCGCCTCGGCGGGATAGAGGTAGGTGAGCATCGCCGCGGACGCACCCGCGACCGCCGCGGCATCGGAGGCGCGCATGCGTCCCCCGCGCGCGTGGAGCGCCTCCGTGGCCGCCTCGTGCTGCACGAGCGAGACGAGCGCGTAGACGCGCATCGCCGGTGCGGCGCCGGTGGCGTACTTCTTCACGAGGTCGCGCGCGGCGCGGTTCCAGGTGACGGTGGCGTTCACCTCGCCACGCTCGGTGGCGTGGAGGGACGCGTCGACATCGACCACGTCCGTGGCCGCCGGCGAGTCCGTGGAACGGCACGCCGCGGCGAGCGCCACGGCGGTGACCAGCGCGGCACGCCGCGCGAGCGTGGGAGCGAACGAGTAGCGGGACTGCATGGGACCTCCTGCTGAGTTGGTTGAAGGCGTGGTTGTCGCGGCGATACGATCGGCCGCCGCAACGGGCGGCGGCATGACCGCGCGTCCCGGACTCCTGCCCGGCCGTCCGCCCGCCGCGCGTCGTGCCGTCGCCGACGGCCCCGATGTCGGGATTCGGCCGGGGTTCGCGCACGTCGTTCGGAGGCGTCCGTCCCCCACCTGGAGGCTCCGTGGATCCCCTCTCCGACGTGCTGCGCGCGGTGCGCCTGAGCGGCGCCTACTTCTATGCGGTGGAGGCGACGGCCCCGTGGAGCGTCCACGCCGCCGGCACGCGCGAGCTGATCCCGCGCGTGCTGCCGACCGCTGAGCACGTGATCGCCTACCATATCCTGACCTCCGGCCGTGCCTACGCCTCCATCGTCGGTGGCGAGGCCACGCTGCTCGAGCCGGGGGACGTCGTGGTGCTGCCGCACGGTGATGCGCACCTGCTCTCGAGCGACCCCGCGCGCTTCCCGAATGCGCAGCGCATGGGCTCGGCGGCGGCGCGCTATCCCGAGGTGGTTCGCCTCGGTGCCGGGGCGGTGCCCGAAGCGACGTTCGTGTGCGGGTTCCTCGGCTGCGACCTGCAGCCCTTCAACCCGCTCCTGGCCTCGCTCCCGCGGCTGCTGGTCGCGCGAGGCATGCGCGGGGGGTGGATCGAGCGATTCGCGCAGGAGGTGCTGGCCGAGACGCGCCGCGGGAGCGCCGGCTCGGAGCTGATGCTCTCGCGCCTGGCGGAGCTCATGTTCCTCGAGGTGCTGCGGCACCACGCGACGTCGGACGGCGCGGGGCGCACGGGATGGTTCGCGGCGCTCGGCGATCCGGTGGCGGGCGCGGCGCTCTCGCGCCTGCACGCGACCCCGGCCCGGGCCTGGACGCTCGACGCGCTCGCCGCGGAGATCGCCGTGTCGCGCACGCGGCTGGCGGAGCGGTTCACGCGGGCGCTCGGCGTGCCGCCCATGCAGTACCTCGCCCAGTGGCGGATGCAGCTCGCCGCGGGATCGCTCGCGGACGGCGGGGCGAAGATCGCGGCGGTGGCCGAGCGGGTGGGCTACGAGTCGGAGGCCGCGTTCAGCCGCGCGTTCAAGCGGGCGACCGGCCTCGCGCCCGGCGCGTGGCGGGCGCTCCGCGCGCCGCGCGCGGCGTGACGGCGGCGGGGGCCCTCACGGCCGGCGGGTGACACGATCGCGGCGGGCATCGGGCACGTTGCGCCGCCCGGCGGCGCGGCACATGGTTCGAGCAGGTCCCGCCGTACCGTCGATCGCAGCCGCCCGCCGAGCCCTCGAGCCCATGCCGTCCGCCCCGACCTCCCGCCCGAGTCCGCGCGCCCCGCGCGGCGCCTCCGTGCTCACCGCGGCGCTCCTGCTCGCCGCCTGCGCCACCAACCCGGCGACCGGCCGCCGCGAGCTCATGCTCGTGAGCGAGGACCAGGAGATCGCGATGGGGCGCGAGTACGACCCGCAGATCGTCGCGTCGCTCGGCCTCTACCCCGACACCGCGCTGCAACGCTACGTGCAGGAGCTCGGGCTCCGGATGGCCGCGCAGAGCGAGCGGCCGCGCCTGCCCTGGACCTTCCGCGTGCTCGACGATCCGACCGTGAACGCGTTCGCGGTGCCGGGCGGGTTCATCTACATCACGCGCGGGATCCTGGCGCACCTGGGGTCCGAGGCGCAGCTCGCCGCCGTGCTCGGCCACGAGATCGGCCATGTGACCGCGCGGCACAGCGCGAGCTCCATGAGCCGGCAGCAGCTCGCGCAGCTCGGCCTCGCGGTGGGCGCCGCGGTCGACGAGCGCGTGGCGCGCTACGCCGATGTCGCGGGCCAGGGACTGGGCGTGCTCTTCCTCAAGTACGGCCGCGACGACGAGAACGAGTCCGATGCGCTCGGGCTCCGCTACATGCGCCGCACCGGGCACGACATCCGCGAGATGCCGCTCGTGTTCCAGATGCTCGGGTCGCTGAGCGCCGGCGGCGAGGCGGGGCGCGTGCCCGACTGGCTCTCCACGCACCCCGCGCCCGAGGACCGCTTCACGCGGATCAGCACCGCGATCACGCGCACGCCACAGGACACCGTCGGCGTGGTGGTGCTGCGCGACGCGTACCTGCGTCGCCTCGACGACGTCGTGTTCGGCAACGACCCCCGGAACGGCTACTTCGCCGGCGACCGCTTCCTGCACCCGGCGATGCGGTTCTCGTTCACCTTCCCCGCGGGGTGGCAGAAGAAGAACGAGGCCTCGGCGGTGCACGGGGTGAGCGCCGCGCAGGATGCCGCGCTGCAGCTCTCGCTCGCCAAGGAACCGACCGCCGCGGCGGCGGCCCGCGCATTCGCGCAGCAGCAGGGCCTGCAGTCGACCGCGCCGACGAGCGCCACCACGAACGGCCTCGCCACCAGTTCGGCGAGCTTCGCCGCGGTGAGCGGCGCCGACACGCTGCGCGGCGCCGCGACCTTCGTGGAGCACAACGGATCGGTGTTCCAGCTGCTCGGCTACACCGCGGCCGCCAAGTGGGAGACCCACCAGGCCGCGCTGACCGCCGCGCTGCGCAGCTTCGCGGTGGTCACCGACCGCGCGGTCCTCGGCGTCCAGCCCCAGCGGATGGACATCATCACGGTGGACCGGCAGGGCTCGATCGCCGAGCTGCTCGTGCGCCGGCCGTCACCGCTCACCGCCGAGCAGCTGGCGCAGCTCAACCAGGTGCGCGTGGGCGAGCCGCTGGCGCGCGGGCGCGTGATCAAGTGGGTGACGGGGCCGCGACCGCCACAGTGACGCCGCGGGCGGGCGAGCGCTGAGGCCAGCGGCACCGGGCGCGGCAACGGGCGCGGCACCGGGCGCAGCAGCGGCCAGAGCTCCGGGCGTGGCCTCGGGCGGTCGCCGGTCGTCCTGCTTGATGGGCCCCCACCCACCGCAATGAGCACCAACCCCGGCGAAGTCCCCCTCCTCGAACGCCTGCGCGCCGCGACCGCGGGGCGCTACACCATCCACGCCGAGCTCGGCGCCGGCGGGATGGCCACCGTCTTCCGTGCCACCGAGATCGCCCTCGAGCGCGAGGTCGCGATCAAGGTCATGTCGCCGGAGATGGCTTCGTCGCCCGGCGCGGCCGAGCGCTTCCGGCGCGAGGCGCGGGTCGCCGCGGCGCTCGACCACCCGCACATCGTCCCGATCTACGCCATCGGCGATGATCCCGGGCTCACCTACTTCGCGATGAAGTTCATCGCGGGACGCGGGCTCGATGCGATCCTCAAGGCCGAGGGGACGCAGACCATCGAGCGCATGGTGAAGGTGGTCGCGACGGTCGGTCGGGCGCTGCACCATGCGCACGTGAAGGGCGTGGTGCACCGCGACGTGAAGCCGGCGAACGTGATGATCGGCGAGGACGGGTGGGTGTACGTCACCGACTTCGGCATCGCCAAGCGCGACGACGCCCAGGCGCTCACGCAGGCGGGCACGGTGATCGGCACCCCCGCGTACATGTCGCCCGAGCAGTTCAACGGCGCCGCGGTCACCGGCGCCGCCGACCAGTACTCGCTCGGGATCGTCGCCTACGAGCTGCTCGCGGGACGCGCGCCGTTCAACGCGCCCTCCCTCGGGGAGATCGTCCGCGGCCACCTGCTCGAGCTCCCGCCCCCGCTCCGTACGCTGCGGATCGACGTCCCCACCGGCGTGGCCGAGGTGGTGCACCGGATGCTGGAGAAGGACCCCGCGGCGCGGTTCGGCACGCTCGACGACGCGGTCCGCGCGCTCGAGGCCGCGGTGGGCGGCGCGCCGCGCTCGGCGCGGCGTGCGTCGGTGCCAAGCACCGCGGGCACGCCGGTGTCCTCGGTGAGCCCGACCACGCCGATCCCCCGGTCGAACCCGGCGCTCACCACCTCCGGCGTGCGGCGCACGGGGACACTCCCGCAGGCCGCCCCTGCCCCGGCCGCCGAGCGCCGGTCGCTCCTGCTGCCGCTGCTGCTCCTCCTCCTCGTGGTCGGCGGCGGCGGGTACTTCGCCTTCCGCGACCAGGTCGACGCGCTGCTCGGCATCGGCGCGAGGGCGACGGTGGCGGAGGGCGCGGCGTCGGGCCCGGGCTCGGGCGCGGCCCCCGGGGCCACGGGCGCGGCGGTGCCGGACACGCTGGGCGCGATGACCGACACGGGCGCCGCAGGCGACACGACCGCGCGCGGCGGCACCGACTCCGCGCGGGTGGCGAAGGCGAGCGCGGCGATCTCGGTCGACTCCGCCGTGCAGGAGCTCGCCGCGCGCCTCGCGACCGAGGTCGCGATCGACCAGCTCGGCCACCCCGACTCGGTCACGGTGCGCATCGCGAGCCAGACGCAGCAGACGGTGCTCTTCGTGAACGACCAGCAGCTCGGCATCATCGGCGGACGCGGCTTCATCGAGGCCTCCGCGCCCCCGGGCACCCTGCGCATCGCGGTGAAGAAGGTGAACTGCCGCGACTGGGACACGACGTTCACCGCGCTCGCGGGACGGCGCTACACGTTCGTGGAGCGCTCGCCGACCTGCTGACGGCGGGGGTCCCCGCAGTCGGTGGCGGCGCGGCCGGTGGCGTGCCATGTTGGAGGGACACGCCACCGACGGAGGATCGGATGCTGCTGCAAGAGAGCTCCCTTCGCGCGATCCAGCGGTACTGCACGCACAACCGCGCGCTCCTCGAACGTTCGACGTCGGCCGGCTGCGTCTGTTGCGGCGCCACCTTCTCGCCCAACGACGTGAAGGAGTGGGCGACGGACGCCGAGCGCGAGCCAGGGGAGTCTCCCATGCCGTCGGCGGTCTGCCCGCACTGCGGGCGCGACTCCGTCCTCCCCTCCGCGGCGCCGGTGATGCTGAGCCCGCAACTGCTCGCCGCCGTGCAGCAGTACTGGTTCAAGCACGTCAGCTGACGCAGGTCCGCTGACGCAGGTCCGCCGACGCGCGTCAGCGCGTCCAGATCAGCAGCACGCCGCACCCCTCGCCCGCCATGCCGCGGCTGTACTCGGCGGGGACGAGCACGCCTGTGTGCACCTCGATCCCCGCGATCTCCCGCGGCTTGGCGATGTCGTCGATCGCCTCCGCCGTGACCTGGCCGAGGTAGAGGCCGTTCACGTAGACGTCGGGCGCGCACATCTCGTCGCGCATGCTGCGCACGTGGATGTAGGTCTCGCCCATGGGCCCGCGCTCGAAGCGCACGCCGCCGAAGCTGCGGAAGAGGTCCGAGGTCGCCACCGGCGCGCGGCGCTGGATGTCGGCCGCCGTGAGGAAGCGGCCCGTGCCCCGGCGCCGGCGCTCGTCGAAGCCCGCGAGGTGCGCTGACTGCATCCGCGTCGCGTTCACGCGCACCGTGTCGAGCACCTGCCGCAGTCCCGTGAGCACGACCTCGAGGTAGGGCGCGCCGTCGACCACGTCGACGGCGCGCCGTTCGGGGTAGTAGCCCACCGCGCGCACCTCGATCATCCGCGTGCCGGGCCGCGCGTCGGGGACGGAGAACTTCCCGTCGGGTCCCGCGCGCAGGCGCTGCCCCGTGCTCAGGCGCACCTCCGCGTTGGGGATCGGCTGCAGGTCGGCCTCGGCGAGCACGGTGCCGGTGAGGCGGCGCACCGCGCGCGCGTCGGCCTGCGCCGGCGCCACGAACAGGTCGCGCCGCAGGAACCCCTGCTCCGGCACCTGCAGGTCGAGCCGGTCGGTGCTGTCGGCGCCGCGCTGCGCGACGAGCGAGATGATCCCGGGGCTCGGCACGTCGCAGAGCGCGTACCATCCGTTCTCGGCCACCGTCGCGGTGCGGTTCGGCTGCCGGCGCACGAACCCGCCGCCGGTGAAGGCGTACTCGATCCACTCGGCGATCACGGTCGCCCCGACGGCCGGCAGGCTCGACCCGCCGTCGCGCACGAAGCCAATCACGACGGCCCCCGAGTCGCGGACGTTCGCCGCCCGCGGCTGGTCGCCGCAGATCCCCTGGCGCAGGCGCGCCGGCGAGGGCGTGCTCAGGTCGGCGCGGGCCGGCCGCGTCCCGATCGTCACCTCGCGCACGATGGGCTCGATGCCGATCGAGTCGAGGACGGGGTGCAGGAAGCCGAGCAGGTAGCGGCCGGGCGGCACGTCGTCGAAGCGGTAGCGGCCGAGGGAGTCCGAACTGGCGCTCCGCACGAAGCGGCCGGTGCCGTCGGCGTCCGCGAGCTGGACGATGGCGTCGCGCAGCGGGCGGCGGGCGAGGCTGTCGCGCACGAGACCCGTGAGGGTGGTGCCCGCGGTCGCGGCGCCACCCACCGGCTGCTGGGCGGCGAGCGGTGCCGCGCCGGGTGCCACGGACGACGCGGAAAGGCTCGCCAGGAGCGCGACGACGCGGAGGGGGCGTGCGGAACCGGTCGGGGGAGGCATCCGCTGATAAGATATGGCGACCACCGATCCACGAGGAGCACCCGGAGCGATGACCCTGCAGGAGCGCTGGAGCGATCGCGTGGAGTTCGACGCCCGCTGGGCGGCGGCGTACGACGAGTACGACGCCGTGCTCAGCGCGTTCTGCGAGGTGGTGCTCGGCTCGACCGACACGATGTTCCACCTGCGCCCCGCGCCCGCGCGGTGGACCGCCGCCGAACTCGCGCTGCATGTGCGGCAGGCGTACGAGATGGGCCGCGCGGCGGCGCAGGGCGGACCGTCGATGCAGCTGCGCGTGCCGCCCCTCGCCGCGTGGGTGTCGCGCCGGGTCGTGCTCCCGCTCATGCTCGCCCTGAAGCGCTTCCCGCGCGGGGCGCCCGTGCCGCGCGAGGTGGTGCCCGATGTGGCGGCCGCGGCGACGCTCACGACCGCGCGCGCCGTGATGGAACTGCGCGACAGCGCCGAGGCGGCCTTCCAGGCGCTCTGGCGGGCGCAGCGCGAGACGCCGAGACTTCGGGTCACGCACGCCTACTTCGGTCCCCTCTCCCCCTACCAGACGGTGCGACTCCTCAGCGCGCACACCCGGCATCACGTGGGCGGCATCATCGAGCGGCGGCTTGCCGTCCGATGAGCGCCGCGGTCCTGGTCATCGACGTGCAGCAGGAGCTGTGCGAGGGGCCCGAGGCGCCGCACGACATCGCCGGCACGATCGCGCGGATCAACGCGGTGACCGCGCGCGCGCGGGCCGCCGGCGTGCCGGTGGTGTTCATCCAGCACGAAGGGCCCGGCGGCTACCTCACCTACGGCACGCCGGGATGGGCGCTGGCGCACGACCTCCTGGTCTCGCCCGGCGACCACCACGTGCGCAAGACGGCGACCGACGCCTTCCACCGGACCGACCTCGATGCGCGGCTCCGCGCGCTCGGCGTGACCGAGCTCGTCATCTGCGGCATCCACACCGAGTTCTGCGTCGACACCACGACGCGCCGCGCGCTGGCGCACGGCTATCCGGTGGTGCTCGTCGCCGACGGGCACTCGTCGACGGGCCACGCGGCGCTCGCCGCGCCGCAGGTGATCGCGCACCACAACCACGTGCTCGCGAACATCACGAGCTTCGGGCCGCGCGTGCGGCCGGTGCCGGCCGCCGAGGTGCGCTTCAGCCCCTGAGGCGCGCGAGCAGCGCGGCGAGCTGGTCCTGCACCATCGCGCGCCCGCCGAGGTCGATCCCGGGCGGCGCGGCGCGGCCCCGTTCGGCTTCCGCCCGGGCGGCTTCGAGCTCGCCGCGCCGCCAGAGGATGGTGGCGCGCGTGAGCGCGCGCAGGTCGGCGTCCACGAGCCCACCCGCCCCGGCGGTTTCCCACCGTTCCGCGAGCTCCACGTCGCCACGCACTTCGGCGTGGTACCACGCGATCGGGATCACGAAGCCCTGACGCTGGCCGACCGGGAGCGCGTCGACGACGTCCGCCATCGCCGCGAAGTGCTCGTCCGCCGGCTCGCCGCGGTCGACCGCCGCCGCGGCGGCGAAGGCCGCCGCAGCGCCGCGCAGGATCGGGGGGCCGTCGAGCGACCGTGCGCGCGAGAGGAGCACGCGATCGAGGTCGCGCGGCCGCGTGCCCTGCAGCGACATCCCCACGAGCGGCCCGAGCACCGCGCGCAGCTCACCGCCGGTGTCGCGGCGCGCGAGGGCCAGCAGCTGTCCCCCGTCGCTGACGAACCCGCCCGACGTCATCGGGATGAGCGTCACGAGGCAGATGCCGGCGTGCATGACGGTCCAGATGGTGAGGAGCGGTCCGCCGCCGACGGGCGCGACGGCCACGCCGGCGGCGGCGCAGAGGAGGCTCGCGAACGGCCCGCCCGCGAAGGTCCACCCGAGCCGCCACCGGAGACGCTCCCCATCCGGCGGGATGAGGATCGCGAGGCCGCCCCAGGCATTGAGGCGATTGCGCGCGCTGAAGGTGAACCCCGCATGCGTGCGCGCGAACCGGAAGGGACCGGCGGAGAGCGAGATGAACCGCATCCCCGCCGCGACGCCGGCGAGGACGTGGCCGAGTTCGTGCAGCAGGATGGCGAGGAAGCCGATCCCGAGGATCGCCGCGATGAGCGCAGGCACCGGGATCGGGACGGTGGGGAGCGACGTGGCGCGCGTGATGGCCGCGAAGCCGGCGAAGCCGACCACGGCGCCGACGCCTCCACCCACGAGGAGCTGGAGCCACGTGGTGCGCCGCTGGGCCGACGGGGAGGGTGCGGCCGGGGGTGCGAGGAGGGAGGTCGGCATGCGGGAGAGGTTACCCGCTGGTCGCGTGGACGCGCCAGTGACCGGGCCCGTCACCGTTCCGGCGCCGTCACGGCGCCACTGCGCCGCGTCACGCGGCGGTCACGGCCGCGTCCGGATCCGGTGACGAACCACCGCGCCCCCTGCAACGGCCCGGCGATGCGCACTACCTTCGCGCGCGGATGCCTCCCGAGCCCCGTCCCCCGTCGCCCCGCGCGCCGCAGGCCGCACGCCAGTTCCTGCGCTTCCTCGCCGTCGGTCCGGTGGGGATGGCGCTTGGCGCGGTGCAGTACGAGCTGCTCTGGCGGCTCAACCCGCTCGACACGGTCCGTGCGGGGAGCACGTGGGTGGTCTCGTCGCTGCTCGGGGTGGCGTGGGTGCATGCGCTGCACCAGCGGGTGACCTTCCGCGGCAGTGCGCGCCGCGGCTGGCGCGAGACCGTCGGCCGGGCCTACGCGCTCTACGCGGGCTCGATCGCGCTCGGCACCGCGCTCATGCACGGGCTCGTCGACGAGCTCGCGCTGCCGCGGACCCCCGCCTGGCTCGCGACGACGGCCCTCACGAGCCTGCTGAACTTCGTGGTGCTCCGCCGGCTGCTCGGCGCGGACGTGCCGCGTGAGGGCGCAGGGGACGCCGCCGCCGGCGGTCGCGCCGGCGCCGGCGGCATCGCCCTCCACGACCTCACGGTGGTGGTGCCGACCAAGGACGAGGCGCGCAACGTCGGCGCGTTCCTGCGGTCGCTGCCCCCGGAGGTCGCGCTCATCGTGGTCGATGCGAGCCGCGACGGCACGCGCGACCGGATCCGCGCGCTGCGTCCCGCGCGGACGCGCATCATCGACTGCCCCGGCGACATCCCGCGCGCGCGGCAGCGGGGCGCGGAGCACGCGAGCACGCCCTGGCTGCTCTTCACGGACGTCGACGTGAGCTTCGCCGACGACTACTTCGCGCGCCTCGCGGCGCGGCCCGTGGATGCGCGATGCGCCGGCCTCGTGGGCACCAAGCGTTCGCGGGACCGCTTCCGCGGGTACCACGCGCTCTTCACCGCGGGACAGCGCCTCTGCGCGTGGGTGGGGATCCCCGCCGCGACGGGCTCGAACATGCTGCTGCGCCGCGACGCGCTCCTGGCCTGCGGCGGGTTCGACCCGGCGCTCCGCGTGAACGAGGACTCCGAAGTGATGTGGCGCTGCCAGCGGGCCGGCCACGCCGTGCGCTTCGCTCCCGAGCTGGTGGTGTTCTCGCGGGACCACCGGCGGCTTGAGCGCGGCGTGGCGCGCAAGCTGCTGCACACCGCGGCGCGCTGCGTGGCGCTCTACCTGGGCGTGCTCCCGGCACGGTGGCGCGCGGCGGACTGGGGCTACTGGGCGCCGGTCGCGCCGCCGCGCGAGGTGCCGGCGGAGCGCTGAGGCGCGCCCCGGCGGGTCGCGTCGCGCGCCGGCGGCGCGACGCGCGCGGGGCACGTCGGGCCGGCGTCGGTCAGCACCGCCGCACGGGGCGCCGTAGATTGACGCATGCCCGCCGCCCCCCTGCCCTCCCACGAGGAGA
>CAZPJF010000024.1:0-18274 GCA_964586095.1 uncultured Gemmatimonas sp.
CCCCCCCCCCCCCCCCCCCCCCCCCCCCCCCCCCCCCCCCTGCCTGTACACTCTTGCCCTACACGACGCTCTTCCGATCTGAGGCCGCGGCCGGCCGCGGTGCCACGCCGGCCGCGCGCGACGAGGCCGCCGCCGCGGCGATCGCCGCCGAAGTGGCCCGCTGCGAGATCGACCACACGGTGCCGCCCGTGCCGTTCGCGAGCGGCCTCGAGGGCGCGCGGGCGCGGCTCGCGCGCTTCTGCGCGACGGCGCTCGCCGACTACGCCGAGCGGCGCAACGAGCCGGCCGACACCGAAGGGTCGTCGCGGCTCTCGCCCTGGCTCCACTTCGGCCAGATCAGCGCCGCCGAGGTGCTGCGCACCGTGCGCGCCGCGGGCCACGCGGCGAGCGCGGCGAAGTTCGAGGACGAGCTGGTCACGTGGCGCGAGCTCGCGCTCAACTTCTGCCTGCGCAACCCGCACTTCGGGAAGCTGCGCGGCCTCCCCGACTGGGTGCACCGCACCATGGAGGCGCACAAGGACGACCCGCGCGAGTGGGTCTACACGCGCGACCAGCTGGAGCGCGCCGAGACGCACGACGAGCTGTGGAACGCCGCACAGCGCGAGATGGTCCGCACGGGCCACATGCACAACGTGGTGCGGATGCTCTGGGGGAAGTCGGTGCTGCTCTGGTCGGCGCGGTACAAGCACGCGCTCGAGCACCTGATCCACCTGAACAACAAGTGGGCGCTCGACGGACGCGACCCGTCGAGCTACGGCGGGATCCAGTGGTGCTTCGGCAAGTTCGACCGCCCGTGGTTCGACAAGCCGGTGTGGGGGCTGATCCGGCCGCAGTCGCTGGAGCGGGCGCGGGAGAAGTTCGACGCCGAGACGTACATCCGCCGGTTCCGCTGACGCGCTCGCGGCTCCGGCCGCGCTGACGACGAGGATCGCCCTGCCGAAGGCGCCGCCGGCGATGGCGACGGCACCGGCCGACAGCTGCGGGGCGAGGCGGGGCAGGCGTCCCATGGGGCCCACCAGACGCTCGGGGCGACCCTTCCGCGACCCTTCCGCGACCCTGCCGCGCCCCTCGGCGGCCGTCAACCGCGTCCAAGGCCCGCCGGCCAACCGTGCGTATCGTGAGGGTGTCCAAACACACGACCTCCCGCCCGCCCGGAGCCGCCCGTGGACTCACTGCTGCACGACCTTCGCCACGCCGTGCGCACCCTGTGCCGCAGTCCGGCCTTCGCCGCCGCCGCGATCCTCACGCTCGCGATCGGGATCGGCGCCAACGCCGCCATCCTGAGCGTGCTGCAGCGCGTCCTGCTCCGGCCCGCACCCGTCGAGGCGATCGACCGCCTCGCCGTCGTGTGGGAGACCGACCGCGACGCGAGCACGACGCGCGAGCCGGCGTCGATCCCCGACCTCGGCGACTTCCGCGCCCGGAGCCGCACCTTCGCGCGCTTCACCGCCTTCTCCCCCGTCGAGCTGAACGTCGCCGCGTCGGGCGGCGACCCGGAGCGCATCGCGGCCCTCGCCGTGGACGAGGCGTGGTTCCCGACGCTCGGCCTGCCGCTCCTGGCCGGCCGCGCGTTCACGCCCGACGAGGACCGCCCCGGCGGACCGCGCGCCGCGATCATCTCCGAGGCGCTCTGGACGCGGATGTTCGCGCGCGCCCCGGATGCCGTCGGCCGCACGGTGCGCCTCGACGAGGCGGAGTGGACGGTGGTCGGCATCGCGCGCTCGGGGAGCGACTTCGGTGCCCTGCAGGTGCTCGGGGCCGCGGCCTACGGGCGCGGCTTCGCGGACCGCGGCGGACAGCCGCGCGTCGACGCTTGGATCCCGCTGCGGCCCCGGCCGGACGCACCGCGGTCGAACCACCCGATCATCGTGCTCGGCCGCCTCGCCGACGGTGCGAGCCACGCCGCGGCGCAGGCGGAGCTCACGCGCATCGCCGCCGAGCTCGAGCGGGAGCACCCGCAGGAGAACGCCGCGCGCGGGGCGCACGTCGAGGCGCTCGCGGAGGTCGTCTTCGGCGACGTGCGGGCCACCCTCTGGGTGCTCGTCGCCGCGGTGGCGCTCGTGCTCCTCGTGGCGAGCGTGAACGTGGCGAACCTCCTGCTCGCGCGCGCGGCCGACCGGGCACGGGAGGTGACGGTGCGCACCGCGCTCGGCGCGAGCCTCGCGCGGCTCGTGCGGCAGTTCGCCGCGGAGGCGGCGGTGCTGGTGGGCGCCGGGCTCGCGCTCGGCACCCTCCTCGCCGTCGCGGCGGTGGACCTCCTCCGCGCCCTCGCACCGGCCACCCTCCCCCGCGCCGATGAACTCCGGCTCGACCCCATCGCCCTGCTCGTGACGAGCGGCCTCGCCGCGCTGATCGCGCTCGCGCTCGGCGTGCTCCCCTCGCTCGCGGCGCGCCGCGTGGACCTCGCCGGCGCCCTGCAGGCCAACGCACGCGGCGCGGCGGGCGGGCGACGCCAACGGCGCATGCGGAGCGCGCTCGTGGTGACGGAGCTCGCGATGGCGACGACGCTCACGGTCGGCGCCACGCTGCTCATCCGCAGCCTGTGGACGCTCCAGCAGGTGGACCCCGGCTTCGACGCCCGCGGCGTGCTCAAGGCCGAGTTCCAGCTGCCGGCGTCACGCTATCCGCGCGACTTCGCGCGGTTCCCGGATTGGCCGGCGCAGCAGCGCTTCGCCACGGAGGTGCTCGCGCGACTCGCCGGCGCGCCCGGCATCACGGCCGCCGCGCTCGCCACCGCCAACCCGATGGACGCCGGCTTCACGAGCTCCATCCGCGTGACGGGCCGCGAGGGCGAGGCGGGCGCGTGGCCCGAGCCGTCCGTGCGCACCGTGAGCGACGGCTACTTCGCCACGCTCCGCGTCCCCGTGCGCGCCGGGCGCGCCTTCGAGCCGGGCGACGACGCCGCGGCGCCACCCGTGGTCCTCGTCAACGAGTCGGCGCGCGCGCGGTTCTTCGATGGACATGAGCCGATCGGCGCGCGCATCCAGCTGTGGGGACGCGAACGCACCGTGGTCGGCGTGGTGGGGAACGAGCGCATCAAGGGTCTCGCCGCCGATGCGCCGCCGGCCGTCTACCTGCCCCTGCCGCAGGCGCCGACGCCGAGCGCGGTGCTCGTCCGCACCGCGGGCGACCCCGCGCGCGCCGCCGCCCTCGTGCGGCAGGCGGTGCGCGAGGTGGATCCCGCGCTCGCGCTCTTCGGCGTGGAGCCGCTGGCCGACACCATCCAGGGGACCCTCGCGCAGCGGCGCTTCACCATGCTCGTGCTCGCGGCCTTCGCGGCCGCAGCGCTGCTGCTCGCCGCCGTCGGCGTGCACGGCGTGCTCTCCTACGCCGTCGCGCAGCGCACCCGCGAGATCGGCATCCGCGTCGCGCTCGGCGCCGACCTGGCGACGGTGCGGCGCCTCGTGCTCGGCGACGGCGCGCGCCTCACCGCGCTCGGCGTCACCATCGGGCTCGGCGGCGCGCTCGCGCTGAGCCGCGCCATGCGGTCGCTGCTGTTCGGCGTGGAGGCGTTCGACGGGATGACCTTCGCGACCGTGGCGACGCTGCTCGCCGCGGTGGCGCTCCTCGCCAGCTGGCTCCCCGCGCGCCGCGCCGCGCGCGTGGAGCCGATGGAGGTGCTGCGGGGCGAGTGACGCGCACGCCGGCGCGGTGCGCGTCGCCCGCCGCGGCGCGCTCAGCGCAGGCCGAGCCCCCTCGTGCCCGTCACGTAGAAGTCCCCGCGCCGCCCGATCCGCGCATCGCGCCGCACGAAGTACAGCTCGCGCCGGTCGCGCGAGAGCGTGGGATGGTACTCGTCGGCGTCCGTGTTCACGACGGGCCCGAGGTTGCGCGCCGCGCCCCAGGTGCCGCGCTTCCGGGTGCTCACGTAGAGGTCGCCAAGCCCGTACCCGCCCGGCCGCAACGACGTGAACAGGAGCGTGCGCCCGTCCGCGCTGATCTCGGGGTTGAACTCCCACGCGTCCTGCAGCCCGGCGTCGGTCGCGGCCGGCGTGGTGTTCACGCCCGGGCCCAGCGCGGCGCGCGGCGCGAAGCCGGCCCCGTGGCGCGCGGCGGCGAAGATGTCGAAGTGCTTCCCGGGCTGCGGGAAGAACGGACCGCTCGCGAAGTAGAGCCTCCCGTGCGCATCGACGCTCGGGTAGAGCTCATCCGCCGCGGGATCGTTGACCGCGTCGCCCAGGTGCACCGGCTCGCCCCACCCCTGCCGCGTGCGCTCGACCATCCAGAGGTCGATGTCGCTGCGCGGCACGCCGTCCACCGGGCGGATCGACGAGAAGTAGAGGCGCCGGCCGTCCGGCGAGACGAACGGGTCGATATCGCTGTACGTGCCGGAGAAGGGCGCGACCTCCGGCGTGCTCCACCCGTCGCGCGCCTTGTGCGACACGTAGATGGTCGCCTGCCGCGTGAACGGGAAGAACTGCGGGCTCGACGCGAAGTAGGCGGTGCGCCCGTCGGGCGTGAAGGTGATGCGCCACTGCTCGTTGCCGTCGGAGATGACGCCCGGCGCGAAGAGCACCGGCTCGGCCGGCACGCGGTGCTCCGCGGTCACGCCCACGGCGTCGACGGGCGCCGCGGGATGCGGAGCGGTCCCGTCGGCGCAGGCGGCGAGCGGGGCGAGGAGGAGTGCGAGCATGGTGGGGCTGGCGTGGCGCGACGGACGTGGGGGCACGGGAGGCTCCGCGAGGGCGTGGCGCGCCCGTCACCCTCGTGGCGACGGCGCGTGCCGCATCCTCGCGCGGGGCGCTCCGCCGACCGACGGCGAGGTGACGAACCGCTGGCCGCGGTTCGCGAACGGAGGTCCGGTCCGGACCCGTCCGGGAGCCCGGCGCCCGCCGCGTACCGCGCGCGTGCGCGACGGCGGGCGAGTCGGGCTAGAGGCCGAGCGCCTCCCGCACCGCAGCGCGGTAGGTCCGCCCGGTGGTGATCCGACGCCCCGACGCCAGCGTGAGCACGTACTCCCCCGACGCGAGGGATTCCGCCTGCACGACCTTCGCCACGGGCACGATCCACGACCGGTGCACGCGGAGGAAGCGGCCGGGATCGAGCCGCGCGGCGAGGGCGCGGAGCGTGTCGCGCACCAGCAGCGAGCGCTCGCCCACCCAGATCCGCACGTAGTTCTCCTCGGCCTCCACGCATTCCACCGCGGCGACGGGCACGAGCATCGTGCGCACGCCGTCGCGGACCGGGATGCGGTCGGAGAAGGCGGTGGCGGCGGCGGTGGCGGTGCGCGCAGGCTCGGCGGCCGCGCGCGCGCGGAGCTGCCGTCGCGCGCGCTCGAGCGCCTGCTCGAACCGCGCGCGGTCGTACGGCTTGAGCAGGTAGTCCACCGCCTGCGCGTCGAAGGCGGCCAGCGCGTACTCGTCGAAGGCCGTGGTGAAGATCACCGCCGGGAGCCGGCCGGGGCCGAGCCAGCGGAGGACCTCCAGGCCGTCGCCATCGGGCATCTGCACGTCGAGCAGCACCAGGTCGGGCCGCAGCGACTCGATCGCCGCCACCGCGTCACGTCCCGTGCCCGCTTCACCGATGACCTCGACGTCATCGTGCGCCGCGAGGAGCGCGCGGAGGCCGCGGCGCGCGGGGGGCTCGTCGTCGACGATCAGGGTGCGCAGGCGCGGCGCCGGCGTCGCGAGGGCCGTCATGGCGTCGCCTCCCGGAACGGGATGGCGATCCGCACGTCGAGGCCGCGCGGCTCCGCCGCCGCGACCTCCAGCCGATGCGCGTCGCCGTAGAGCTGCCGCAGGCGGAGCCGGGTGTTCGCGAGCCCGATCCCGTTGGAGTCGGCGGCGGGCGCGGTCCACCCCACCCCGTCGTCGCGCACCGCGAGCCGCAGCGTGCCGTTGGTGCGCGCCGCCGAGATCGCGACCGTGCCCACGGCGCCCCCCTTCACGATGCCGTGCCGGATCGCGTTCTCCACCAACGGCTGCAGCAGCAGGTGCGGGACCAGCGCCCCGCGCACGTCCGGTGCGATCGACCACTCCACGCGGAGGCGGTCCTCGAACCGCAGCTGCTCGATCTCCACGTAGGCCGCGAGCACCTGCAGCTCCTCCTCCAGCGAGACCTCCTGCGCGTGGGCGCGCTGCAGCGCATGCCGCAGCACGACGCTCAGCTGCGCGATCATGCGGGCCGCCACCTCGGGGTCGGTGCGCACGTACGCGTTCACCGCATTCAGCGTGTTGAAGAGGAAGTGCGGATGCAGCTGTGCCTTGAGGTGCCGCAGCTCCGCGCGCGCCAACTGCTCCTCGCGCTCGTGGGCGCGCCGGGCGAACACGATCGCGTGCGCCACGCCGAGCAGCAGCCAGAAGAGGAAGAGGTTGTTGGAGATGCTCGTCACCAGGACCTCACCGAAGCCCGGCAGCGTGCGGTACCAGCCGAACCAGTCGTTGGTCGCGACCACCACCGCCGCGCGGAAGAGCACGACGCCCGCCGCCGCCGCCATCGCGAACGGCAGGTGCCGCCGCCAGTGGATCCGGTCGAGTGGCAGGCGCTCGGCCATCCAGAACGCGAGCACCGTGATCGGCACCCAGAGCGCCGAGCTGGCGAGGTTCGCGCGCAGCACCACCGGCCAGGGCACGTCGGCCATCGCGCGGTACGTGGAGGCGTAGACCAGACCCTGCACCATCCACCAGACCGTCGCGACGAGCCACCAGGTCCGCCAGCGACGGTGCGGGATGCGGGTGACGGGGAGCGAGTGCGGCACGGCCATCGGCAGCGGCGGGGATGGGGGAGGACGCCGAGCCGCGGCGCCGAGTGCATCTATATAGTATCCCGCGGCGGCGGTGCGGTTCGGCACGTGACCAACCGCGGGCCGCGCGTGACCAACGGCGGACGCTCCATCCGCGCCCGGGTAGATTCCGGCCCATGCCCGACTCCCGGATCCTCCCCGCGCCGGCCGAGGTGCGCGACGCGGCCGCGCGCATCGCCGATGTCGTGACGCACACGCCGCTCATCCCGTCGCCCGCGCTCTCCGCGATCGCCGGGGGCGAGGTGCTGCTCAAGCTCGAGTGCGAGCAGGTGAGCGGCTCGTTCAAGATCCGCGGCGCGTTGAACGCACTGCGCACGCTCGCTCCCGCGGCGCGTGCCCGGGGCGTGGTCGCGTCGAGCGCGGGGAACCACGGCAAGGGGATCGCGATGGCCGCCGAAGCGCTGGGCGTGCGCGCGAGGGTGTTCGTGCCGCGTACGGCGCCCGCGGTGAAGCGCGACGGGATCGCGAAGCACGGCGCCGAGGTGGACGCGACGGCGACGAACTATGACGACGCCGAACGGCTCGCACGCGAGGCCGCGCGGGCCACGGGCGCGACGTTCGTGAGTCCGTGCACCGGGCGTTCGCTGCTCGCCGGTCAGGGGACGGTGGCGAAGGAGATCCTGGATGACCTGCCGGCGCTGCGCACGGTCGTGGTGTGCGTGGGAGGCGGTGGGCTCGTCGGCGGGATGGGCGGCTACCTGCGCGGGGTGGCGAGCGGGGTCCGGATCCTCGGGGCGCAGAGCGTCCTGACCAACGCGATGACGTTGGCGCTCGAGCGGGGCGGGCAGGTGGAGATCCCGGACGTTCCCACATTGGCGGATGGGCTCGCCGGGCTCGTGGATGCGGAGATGCACGAGCAGGGGCGGGCGGCGCTCGACGGGATCGTGACGGCGGAAGAGGCCGCGATCGGCGCGGCGATCGCCTGGCTGCACCGCGAGCACGGGCTGCGGGTGGAGGGGGCGGGAGCGGTGGGGGTCGCGGCGCTGCTCACCGGCCGTCTGCGACTCCAGGCGTTCCCTACCGTCGTGGTGGTGAGTGGCAGCAACATCGACGACGAGGTCTGGCGCGGGCTGGTGGAGGGAGCCCGGCCGGCCTAGCGGCCTGCCACCGCGCATCTGCCGCGCTCGGCGCGTGGATCAGCCCCGGACCACGCCTCCGATGTACCCCTCGATCCCGTCGAGCACCCGCTCGAGCCCCCAGTCGAAGGCCTGCTCGAGCGTGCGCGGTGCGCCATTCGATGGCGCGGTGATCAGCGCCGCGAACGCCGGGAAGCGCGGATCGCCCACTGCCCGCCCCAGGTCCGCGCCCACGCCGGCCGCCCACTCGGCGTCCGACACCCCGCGGCGCTTCGCGCGCGCGAGCGAGACCGCGGTGTCGGACGCCCCCCGCGTGTAGCCGTCGATGACGCTCAAGGCGCCGCCGATGTCCTGGGCGCCAAGCCCGGTCCGCGAGAGGATGCCGGTGATGGCCTCGAGCCAGAGCAGCCAGTTCGGGCCGTGCGGCGCCGCGACGAACGGGAGCTCCGCGAGCCACGGGCGGGCGCAGAGCGTGGCGCGCTTGGCGTGCGCCCACCTCGACGCCTCGCGCCTCCAGTGCGCGCGCGGCTCGGCGAATGCCGGCGGCCTCCCCGTGCCGGCGTCGATCACCGCATCGAGCAGCGCCTCCTTGCTCGGGAAGTAGCGATAGAGCGCCATGGTGGTGAAGCCGAGCCGGCTCGCCACGGCGCCCATCGTGACCGCCGTGAGCCCGTCGGCATCGGCGATCCCCATGGCGGCCTGTACCACGTCGTCCGGCGACACCGCGGCCTTCGGCCCGCGCGTCCCGCGCGTACGGTCCTCCCAGAGCAGCTGGCTGCGCCGCCGGAGCTCCGGATCGACCTCGATGGACGCCCGCATCACGTCATCGTGCGTGAGTGCGCCGCGTCGCGCGCCGCGCCGCCCCCCGCCCGCCGCCCGCTTCTTCCCTGCCATCCCGCCTCCTCCTGCCCAGGACCCTTGACAGCCCGACAACTGTGTATATGATACACTCGTACTGTGTACGCTATACACTAATACGATCGGCGGCGGAACGGAAGGTGGCGACGCCACGCGGACCGCCACCGAACCGCCCCGGCCCCCCCAGCCCTGAGGATCGCGTGATGCCCCGCCTCGACCACACCACCCGTCCCGCCGCCGGCGCCCGCGTGGTCATGACCACCCTGCGCCGCCCCCGTCGCCGCGGTACCGCGCGATGACACCACACCTCGCGGGGCCTCCCATGCTGACGCGCAGGGACTACCTCATCCCGGCCGGCCTGATCGCGCTGAGCGTGGTGCCCGGCATCGCCGGCACCGCGCGGCTCGCGGCACTCGCCGCCGACACGGCGGTGACCGCCGAGAACGCGCGCTTCCTCGCGGCACCGGTGCCGGTGATGTTGCACATCCCCGCCGCCATCCTGTACAGCATCCTCGGCGCACTGCAGTTCTCGCCGGGCCTGCGGCGCCGCGCGCGCGGGTGGCACCGCGCGGCCGGCCGCGTCCTGCTGCCGCTGGGCGTCATCGTCGCGCTCAGCGGCCTCTGGATGACGCTCGCCTATCCGTGGCCGGCGGGCGATGGCGTGATCGTGTTCGGCGAGCGCCTGCTCGCGGGCACGATGATGCTCGTGGCGCTCGTCCTCGGCGCGCAGGCGATCGCGCAGCGCGACTTCGCGGTGCACGGCGACTGGATGACGCGGGCGTACGCGCTCGGACTCGGCGCGGGCACGCAGGTGCTCACCCACCTGCCGTGGTTCATCCTGGCCGACGCCAAGCCCGGCGAACTCGCCCGCGGCGTGATGATGGGCAGCGGTTGGCTCATCAATGCGCTCGTCGCGGAGTGGGTCATCCACCGCGGTCGCCGGGCCCGGAGCCGCACCGCTCAGGCCGTGACCCGCGCGACGACGCGCCGCACGAACGGCGCGACGACCGCGACGGTCGGGAACGCCACCGGCCAGGTGGTCAGGCAGCTCCGCAGCCAGGCCGCGGGCGTGCCGGCGTGCCATCCTTGATTCACGAGGAGGACGAACGCCGAGACGATGGAGACCATGATCGCGGAAAGGAGGCCGCTGAAGAGCAGCGGGGCGTAACGGGGATGGAGGCGCATGAGGGGTCCGTCAGGAGAGGGTGAGGTGGTGGAGGGACCAGGCGGCGAGGAAGAGCCCGACGCCGTAGACGAGGTGGGTGATGAGGCTCTGGACGCGGGCGGACGCGGGGTTCGGCGCCCGCGACCCCGCGATCCCGGCGCCCATCGCGGGCTGCATCACGAACAGGGGCGCGGCGACGGTGACGAGGCCGACGAGCACCGCCGGCGCGAGCGTGGGACGGTGGAGCCATCCCGGGCCGGCCACGGCCACGAGCAGCAGGGCGAATCCGGTGCCGATCGCGTAGTGCACGCACCAGCCGATCAGGTGCTCGCCGGGCACGCGGGGCGACCGCTTGATGTCCTCGTGGCGGAAGCGGCCACGCGGCATGTGCCCGACCCATCGGCCGATGAGCCGATAGTCGGCGCGGGGGAATCCGAGCAGCGGTCGCCGGGCGAAGCCCCAGAGATCCATCATCGCGGTGGCGAGCACCCCGACGGCGACGGAATGTGGTAGTGTGTCCATCGAGACTCCTTGCGGTTGCAGGTCCGGAGCGCAGTGTACGAGTTCAAGCCGACTTGAGGTCAAGGGGGTGGCCGTGGACATCGGGGAGGTGGCGCGGCGGTCGGGCGTCCAGGCGTCGGCGCTGCGCTACTACGAAGCGCGCGGGCTGATCCGGTCGGCGGGGCGCGTCGGCGCGCGCCGGCAGTTCGGGCCCGAGGTGCTCGAACGCCTGGCGCTCATCGCGCTCGGCCGGACCGCCGGGCTCTCGCTCGATGAGGTCGGCGCCATGCTGCCGCTGGACGGCGCGCTGCGGGTGGATCGCGCGCTGCTCACGACGCGCGCCCGGGAGCTCGACGAGCGGATCCGGCAGCTCACCGCGGTGCGCGACGGGCTGCGCCATGCGGCCGAGTGCAGGGCGCCGGACCACCTGTCGTGCCCGACATTCCGGCGGCTCATGCGCAAGGCGACGCCGGTGCGGGCGCGCCCCCGACGCTGATGTCCACCTCCGTCGGCGCCGGCGACCTCGTCGCGTGGGACGGCGGCGTCCTCCTCATCGGGCGCGCGCACCGCGTGATCCCGCCACACGCGCACCAGGCGATCCAGCTCGCCTTCGGCTACGCCGGTCCCGTGGGGTTGCGGGCGTCCGAGGACGACGCATGGACCGCGCATCCGCTCGGCATCGTCGCCTCGCGCCAGCCGCATTCGATGGACGCGACCGCCTGCACCTGGAACGCGGTCATCTTCGTGGAGCCCGAGACGGTCCTCGGACGCGCCCTCACCGAACGGTACCTCGCCCGCGGCATCGTCGCCGTCGACGACGCGGAGGCGCGCGCCGCCGCCGCGCAGCTCTTCGCGACGTGGCTCGCAGGCACCACGAAGGACCAGCTCGCCGCGAGCGCCACGCGGGTCGTCGCCGCACTCGCGAAGGGCGTGGCCCCCGCCCGCGTCACTGACGAACGGATCCTCCGGGCGACGGAGTTCATCAAGGCGCGGCTCGAGCGGTCGCCCTCACTGGACGAGGTGGCGGCGCAGGTGTTCCTCTCGCCCGGCCGGTTCCGGCACCTCTTCGCCGAGCAGACGGGGATGGGCCTGCGGCCGTACGTGCTCTGGCGGCGCTTCATCCTCGCGTGGGACCTGCTGGCCGGAGGCGAGTCGATCTCCACCGCCGCACACCGCGCCGGCTTCGCCGATGCGGCGCACTTCACGCGCACCTCCACCAGGATGTTCGGGTTCCCGCCGTCGCTGCTGCAGGTGGCGGCCGGCGCCCCTGCGCCGCCGCGCCCTACGCCGTGACGGTCACGACGACGCTGCCGCGCTTGCGCCCCGACTCCACGCGGCGATGCGCCTCGACGATCCGTTCCAGCGGGAACACCTGGTCGACGACGGGCGTGAACGCCCCTGCGGCCGCGATCGCGGCGAGGTGCCGGAGGTCCGCCACGCGTGCGACCGACGGCCCGGCGATCACGCGGTGCTCGCCCGCGAGCCCGACGAGCGGCGCACGCAGCAGGTCGGTGAAGCCGCCGAGCACCGCGAGCAGCCGCCCGCGCGGCGCGAGCGAGCGCCGGACCCTGGCGTAGGGCGCGTTGCCGACGGTGTCCACGATCACGTCGTACGTCCCACCATCGGCCGCGAAGTCGGACGCACGGTAGTCGATGACGCGCGTCGCGCCGAGCGACCGCACCAGCCCCACGTTCGCCGGGCCGCACACGGCCGTCACCTCGGCACCGAGGTACCTCGCGAGCTGCACCGCCGCCGAGCCCACGGCGCCGGACGCGCCGTTCACGAGCACACGTTCCCCGCGCGCGAGCGCGGCGCGGCGGAAGAACCCCAGCATCGTCATCCCGCCGAACGAGAGGGCGGCCGCCTGCTCGAAGCTGAGGTTCGGTGGCTTGCGGGCCACGAGGCCGGTCGCGGCGATGCTCCGGAACTCCGCGTGCGAGCCCATCCTCGCGTCGGCGAAGGCGAACACCTCGTCGCCCACGGCGAAGGACGTGACATCCGCGCCCACCGCGTGGACCACGCCGGAGAACTCCGTGCCCAGGATGCGCTGCCGGGGCCGCGTGACGCCGAACACGAGTCGCCCGAACGGCCCGAAGCCCGGGGGCATCGCGAGGCTGCGTGCGCGCCAGTCGCCGGTGGAGACCGTCGTGGCGCGGATCCGCACCAGCACATCGCCGGCGCCGGGCGCGGGCGTGGGGACCTCGCGGATCGAGACCACCTCCGGCGCGCCGTAACGCTCGTAGACCGCGGCCTTCATGCGGCCTCCGGCGCGCAGGCCTGCTCGGCGCGCTGGTAGTCGCACGCGCAGCTGCCGGTCGCGCACGACGACCGGGCGGGTTCGGGGCCACGCGCGCACTTCCAGCAGTGCGCCACGGCCTCCTCGATCGCGGGGAGCCCGAGCAGCTGCGAGGCCGAGGTGCCGCCGCCGGGGCGGAGGTCGCGCACGACAGGGCGTCCCCCGCGGTCGAACGAGAGCTCGGCGACCAGGGTGAACCCCGCCTTCCGGATGCCCGTGCCCGACGCGTGGTTCTCCGGCGCGTACGCGATCCAGAACCGTTCGGCCGCGCGCGACTCGGCGCGGACGATCGCGTCGATGAGGCGCGGGTAGATGCCACGCCCGCGGTGGGCGGCGAGCGTGACGAAGTTCCAGAGATAGCGATCGGCGCGCGGGACGTCGAACGTCGCGCTGAGCTCGCCGATCGTGGCGGACCCGCTGGCGACCCAGCCCCACGCGGCCGCGATCCCATCGACGGTCGCCACGTAGGCTCGATGCCCCTCGGCGAACCGCTCGCGCATCGCGGCCGGGTCACGGCCCTGGAGGCGCGCCATCTCGGAGGGGTCCTGCTCGCGGTGCACGGCGAACGCGGGCAGGGCGGCGAGGGGCGGGGCGGGATCGTCGCGATGGCGGAAGGCGATGGGCATGGGCTCTCTCCTGGTTGGTGGCCGGAGGATACGGATCGCCGGCCCGCCGGGCTTGAATGCAGCGGCTGACCTCGCCCGCAACAGCGGCCCCCGCGGGCGCCCGTCCCGGCACCCCTCCTGCGCAAGTCAGCCCCCTCGTTCAATCGGCCGCGGCGGGTGCGGTGGCATCATCCCGCCGTCGCGCCGCCACCGAGCGCGACACCCCACACCGCTCCACCAACCCAGAGGCGACACATGCTGAAGCTCATCGCGTTGATCGGGATCGTCGCGGCCACCATCCCGTCGCCGTCGGCGGCGCAGGACCGCGACCGCAAGTACGAGGCCGGGATCCGCTCGGCCCTCATCGTCGGGACCATGGACCTGTCGGGGCTCGACCCCGCGTTCGGCGATCTCGGCAACGAGGGCGCCCAGGGAGCGTACATGTCGGGCTTCTTCCTCACGTACCGGCTCTTCCCGCACCTGCGCGTCGGCGTCGAGACGCTGGTGGCGAACTCGGACCGGTCGGCCGCGACGACGATGAACTACCAGGCGGCCGGGCCGGTCGTCGAGCTCTCGTACGGATCGTCGTGGTTCATCTCGGGCGGCGTCCACGCCGGCGGCCTGATCGTCAATGCGATGGCGCGGCAGGGTGCCGAGCCGGCGGAGGGTGCGACCACCGGCTCGTACTTCAAGGGCGAGGGCCTCTTCGTCGCGCCGTACGTCGACCTCGGCTATCGCTTCCGTCGCACGGAGGTCGGGCTCTTCCTGAAGCAGGTCGACGTGTTCGGCGAGCGGGACCGCGGCGGGATCTCGGAGTTCGGGTCGACGTTCGCCGGGGTGCGGTTCGCGATCGGGCTCTGAGGCGGCGACGTCGGCCGGGCGGCCGCGTGCGCGCGGCCGTCCTGGGGGATCGGCAGGAAGGCGGGGAGCGGGCTGACGCGGTGATCGGCCACCCCGCATCTTGCGGTGACGACGGGCGCGAGGATCGCGCGCCGCCGCTGGCGCCGGATCGGATGCCCCACTGCTGCCCACCCTCCGACGGGAGCGGAGCTTGACGATCTTCCTGAGCGCGGAGTGGCGCGACCTCGTGATGCTGAACTTCGAGGTCGACCCCTCCCTGCTGAAGCCCCTCGTCCCTCGCGGCACCGCGCTCGACCTGTGGCAGGGACGCGCGCTGGTGAGCCTGGTGGGGTTCCGCTTCACGTCGACGCGGGTGCTCGGCATCCGCGTGCCCCTGCACCAGCACTTCGACGAGGTGAACCTCCGGTTCTACGTCCGGCGACGGGTTGGCGACGACGTGCGACGCGCGGTGGTGTTCCTCAGGGAGCTCGTGCCACGACGGGCGATCGCGTGGATCGCCCGGGCGCGCTACAACGAGCCGTACCGTGCCGTCCCGATGCGGCACTGGGTGCACACGTCGGGCGACACCCGCCACCTGCGCTACGAGTGGCGCGAGCGTGGGCGCTGGGTGGGGTTGCAGGCGAGCACTGAAGGACCCGCCGCCACGCTGAGCCCGGGCTCCGAAGCCGAGTTCATCACTGAGCACTATTGGGGTCACACCCGGCAGCGCGACGGGGGAACGGTGGAGTACGAGGTCCGGCACCCGCGCTGGCGCGCGTGGACGGCATCGGGCGCGAGCACGACGGGCGACCTGAGCGCCACCTACGGCACGGAGTTCGGCCGCATCCTCTCGGGCACGGCGACGTCCGCCTTCGTGGCCGAGGGATCCGCGGTGAGCGTGGGCGCGCCGCGCCGGCTGGCCGCAGCGGAGCTGACGGAAGGGATCGATGCCGCCTGAACTCCAGGGACCCTACGTCCCGGGGATCATCGCGTTCCTCTCAGGCTCCTACCTGGTGGCGAGCTCCACGCGGGACCTCGTGGACGGCATCCGCAGCCATGGTTGGCCGACCGTGCCGGGACGCATCGTCGCGCACGGCGTCTCGGTCGGAGTCTCCCGCTACCGCGTGGACGACTCGTACGAGGTGGCCTATCGCTACACCGTCGATGGCGTGGAGTACGAGGGGCGTCGGTTCGACTACGCTGGACGCAATTCGTTCGCGAGTCCGTCGCGCCTCGCGAGCGGGTTGGCGACGGGATCGCGCGTGCGAGTGCACTACGACCCGCGACACCCCGACCGGGCGGTGCTCGAGCCCGGCGTCGGGCCGTGGACGCTGGGGCCCATCATGCTCGGCGCGGTCCTGATGCTCGGCGGTGGCGCCCTGGCACACGAGGCGATCGCGATCCTGCTCTCGCGCTAGCCACCCCTGCGGCCTCGACGACGAGGTCGCCGCGCAGGGCAGGGTGGGCCCGACGCCTTCCTCCTCGGCCGCAGCATGTTCGGTCCCGGGCGCGGCCGCGACGGGCGAACCGCCGCTGGCTCCACCGTGGTCCGGCCGGTAGTGTTCGGCGCCAACGCCGACGCCGAGCCCCGATCGACAACCTTGCCCACACCCTCGCCGGCGCCGCCCTCGGCGAGGCCGGCCTGAGGCGCCTCACCGGCCTCGCGACCACCGCGTTGCTGATCGGCGCCAACCTCCCCGACGTCGACGTGCTCGGCCTCCCCTTCGGCGCGAACCTCGCGTGGCGGCGCGGCTGGACGCATGGCCCGGTCGCACTCGTCCTCCTCCCCGCCCTCCTCGCGTACGGCCTCGTCGCCCTCGATCGCTGGCAGGCGCGGCGCGGGACGCGCCCGGCCGCGCGTGCACCCGTGCGGCTGGGCGGGCTCCTCGGCGTGAGCTACCTCGGCGCGCTCTCGCATCTCCTGCTCGACCTCCTCAACACCTACGGCGTCCGGTTGCTGATGCCCGTCTCCGAGCGCTGGTTCTACGGGGACACGCTCTTCATCATCGATCCGGTCATCTGGTCCGCCCTCGCGCTCGGCGTGTGGGTCTCGCGGCGACGGGCGCGGGCGGGCGGCAGCCGGGTGACCGGCACGCCGCCGACGGATGAAGCGCCCGCGATCACCGCCGCGAACGCCGGCACGGGCGCGGCTCGCCCGGCCCTCATGGCACTCGCCTTGGCCACGGTCTATTGCGTCGCGATGTACGCCGCGGGACGGTCCGCCGAGCACTACGTGGCCGGCGCGTTCCGCGCGGCGGGCCACGGCGAGCCTGGCCAGGTGCTCGCGAGCCCGGTCCTCTTCGATCCGACTCGCCGCGCGATCCTCGTCCGGTCCGCCGAGGGATACCGCTTCGGCGACCTGCGCTGGCGACCGGCGCCGCAGCTCACGTTCGAGCCCGCGGCGATCGATCCCCGGATGACCGACCCGGCGATCGCACGCGCGGCGGCGCAGGACCGGCACGTCGCGGACTTCCTGTACTGGTCACGCCACCCCTTCGCGGAGGTGCACCGGACCGCGTGCACCACCACCATCACGCTCAACGACGCGCGCTACAGCCGCACGGTGGAGGGCGGGCCGTTCCGCGTGCGGGCGGAGCTCGCGGAGTCCGCGCCGGGATGCCCTGGGACGATGGGGAACCGTCCCGGCGACCGGAGGTAGCAGGGGCATGTCGCACGCGCCCGTCGACCGGATCGTGGTCGCGCGCACTCCCACCCCGGAGGAGCGCGGCACCGAGCTCGAGCGCCGTTGCCGCGAGATCGAGCGCGCGCACCGGCGGGACGTCCTGCGCACGCTCGGGGCCTGCCTGGGCTGGAGCGCGCTCGGCGCGCTGGGGATGGGCGCGTCGTTCGCCTCGACCGACCAGCGGCTCGCCCCGGTCCTCTTCATGGGGTCGATGCTCGCGGGCTATGCCGGCGCGGCGTTCACGCTGCTCGGGGCGTACCGGCGCTACCTCGAGCGCGAGGGGGACTGGTAGGCGGACCCGCCGGGACGCGCAGGACGCGCCCTGGCCGCTCGCCGGTCGCTCGCCGGTCGCTCCCGGGCCGCGCTGCTGGCGCGGCCGCGCGGCGGTCGCGCAGATTCCGCGCATGCCCACGGCTCCCAGGTGATCCCGCGATGACCGGTCGCTCCTCGCAGCAGGTGCGCGCGCCGCGGACCTCGCGCCGCTCGCAGAAGGTCGTCCCGATCAAGCCCGTCATCGTGAGCGTGGGCGAGATCCTCTGGGACCGCTTCCCCAAGGAGGCGCAGCTGAGCGGCGCGCCCACCAACGTGGCGATCCACGCCGCCGCGCTCGGCGCGGAATCCTGGCTGGTGAGCGCCGTGGGGAACGACTCGCTCGGCAACATGGCCTACAGCCGCCTCGACGCCGCCGGGGTGCACCGCGCCACGGTGCCGCAGCTCCGGTCGCACCCGACGGGCACGGTCGTCATGCGGCCGCACCTCAAGGGCACCACGCGGTACGACTTCGCCGAGAACGTCGCCTGGGACCACCTGGAGTGGTCGCCGCAGATCGAGAAGGTGGTGAAGCGGGCCGAGGCGCTCACCTTCGGCACGCTGGCGCAGCGTGCGCGGCCCTCGCTTGACACGGTGCGCCATGCGGCGGGCGCGACGCAGCCGCGCGCGTGGCGGCTCTTCGACGTGAACCTCCGCCAGCACTACTACGACAGCGAGACGATCCGGACGTCGCTGACGCTGGCGAACGCGGTGAAGATGAACGAGCACGAGCTCCCCGAGGTGGCGCGGCGCTGCGGCGTGCGCGGCGCGACGGACAGCGACCTGCTGCTCGCGCTCTGCGACAAGTTCGCGCTGCGGCTCGCGGTGCTGACGCGCGGGACACGCGGCGCGCTGCTGCGCTCGCACACGCTGGCGGTGGAGGTCTCCGCCCCGTCGATGCCGGTCGTGGACCCGGTGGGGTCGGGCGAGGCGTTCACCGCCGCGCTGCTCCTGGGGCTGGTCGAGGGGATGTCGCTCGACCAGGTGGGGACCAAGGCCTGCCGGCTCGCGGCCTACGTGCGCTCGCAGCCGGAGGCGACGCCGGTGATCCCGCCGGAGTACCGCTAGGCCCGGGGGATCACCGGCGCGCCGCGATCACATCGCGATCTTCCCCTGCTGCTGCTTGATCTTCTCCATGTACTTCTTGAAGAAGTGCTTCTGGATGTCGTTCATGTCGATCTCGCGGCCCTGGATGTAGG
>CAZPJF010000025.1:0-17997 GCA_964586095.1 uncultured Gemmatimonas sp.
GCCCCGCGCGGCCGCGCCCGCCGCCGCGCCACCGGCGTTGCCGCCGCGCGCGGCCGTGGTATCGGCGTCCAGCTGGTACGCCACGTACCGCCCGCCGCGCTCGGCGAGCTCGAAGCCGCGCACCTTCTCGATGGATGTGACGCGCCCGTCCGCGAGCGCGAGGATCGCGAGGGCGTTCCTGGGCTGCTCCGCGGCACGGCCGTTGCGCCGCCCGCGCACGGAGTCCATGGCCGCCTTGGTCGGATACTGCAGGAACACGACGTGCCGCGAGTCGCGCGTGACCTGCGCCGCCTGCGCCGAGAAGGGCTGCCCGCTCACGCTCGTGAGCGGCCGCCCGGTCCAGCCGCGCGCGACGCGATGCTCGGTCGCGCCGTCGGTCGCGCGCGCCACGAGCTGGCCATCGCCGACCGTCGGCGAGAGCGTGTAGACGGCCCACTTGCCGTCCGGCGAGAGCGTCGGGCTGAGGATCGAGCGCCAGAGGTCGTAGGTGTCCTGCGTGAGCGGCTTCTTGCCGGCCTGCGCCGGCAGCGCGCGCGGCACGAGCACGCACGCCGCGAGCACGAGCCACGCGAGCGGGAGGAGGCGGGGGCGCCGGGAGCTGCGAAGGGACATCGGGCCGGTGGGCTGGGGGTTATCTTCCGCGGACGACGCAGAAGATACGCGGTCCCCCCCCCACCCGTTGCGGGCGCGCCCGATGAAACGCCTCCTCACGTACTTCCTCCGCGGGCTCGTCCTCACCGTCCCGCTCGTCGTCACCATCGCCGTGTGCTGGGTGATCCTCACGCGCGTGGACGGCTGGCTCGGGATCCCCATCCCCGGCCTCGGATTCGCCGTGACCGTCGCGGGGATCACGCTCGTGGGCTTCGTCGGCTCCACGCTGCTCTGGGCGCAGGCGGAGCAGTGGCTCGATGCGCTGCTGGACCGCCTCCCGTTCGTGCGCCTGCTCTACTCGTCCACCAAGGACCTGCTGAACGCGTTCGTCGGCGAGAAGCGGCGGTTCGACGCACCGGTGCTGGTCGCGCTCAGCGGCGACGGGGCGGTCCGCACCTTCGGCTTCATCACGCAGCCGTCGCTCGCGGCGCTCGGGCTGCCGGGCGACGTGGCGGTCTACTTCCCGCAGAGCTACAACTTCGCGGGCCAGCTCGTGGTCGTGCCCGCCGCGCGCGTGACGCGCCTCGAGGCGGTGAGCTCGGACGTGCTGGCGTTCATCGTCTCCGGCGGCGTGACCGACGTGCCGGGGGTGCGCGCATGAGCGCGACGCACCGCCGGACGCGCGCCGTCGCGGGCTTCGCCCGGCTCGCGCCCTGGCTCATGATGCTCGCCCCGCTCGCCAGCTCGGCCCAGGCGCGTCCGGACGCGACCACGCTGCTCGTGCCGGACCGCGTCTTCCTCGGCACGGAGGACTCGGCGCGCACCGGCTGGGTGGTCCTCGTGCGCGGCGACCGCATCGCCGCCGTGGGACCGCGGGCGCAGGTGCCCGCCCCGCGCGACGCGCGCGTGCTGGAGCTCCGCGGCACGACGCTGCTGCCGGGCCTCATCGAGGGGCACACGCACCTCTTCCTGCATCCCTACGACGAGGCGACCTGGAACGACCAGGTGCTCAAGGAGTCGCTCGCGCTGCGCACCGCGCGCGCGGTGAACCACGCGCGGGCCACGCTGCTCGCCGGCTTCACCACGGCGCGCGACCTCGGCACGGAGGGCGCCGGGTACGCCGACCACGGGCTCAAGCAGGCGATCGAGCAGGGCATCATCCCGGGGCCGCGGCTGCTGATCAGCAGCCTGGCGATCGTCGCGACCGGGAGCTACGGACCGAAGGGCTTCGCGAGCGAGTGGGCCGTGCCGCAGGGCGCGGCGGAGGCCGACGGCGTGGAGGGGCTCACGCGCGCGGCGCGCGACCAGATCGGGCATGGCGCCGACTGGGTCAAGGTGTACGCGGACTACCGCTGGGGGCCGCAGGGCGAGGCGCGGCCGACCTTCACCGAGGACGAGCTGCGCGCGCTCGTGGCGGTGGCGGCGTCGAGCGGGCGCAAGGTGGTGGCGCACGCGGCGACGGACGAGGCGATGCAGCGCGCCGTGCGCGCGGGCATCGCGATGATCGAGCACGGCGACGGCGGGAGTGACGCGACCTGGCGGCTGATGGCGGAGCGCGGCGTGGGCTACTGCCCGACGCTCGCCGCGGTGGAGGCGACGGCGCGGTACGCGGGCTGGAAGCCGGGGGATGCGCCGACGGCGCGGATGGCGCAGAAACGCGCGGGCTTCCGCGCCGCGCTCGCCGCCGGCGTGCCGATCTGCCTCGGCGGCGACGCCGGCGTCTACGCGCACGGCACGAACGCGTGGGAACTCGAGCTCCTGGTGCAGTACGGCATGACGCCCGCCGCCGCGCTGCGCGCGGCGACGAGCGTGAACGCACGGCTCTTCGACCTCGCGGACCGCGGGACGATCCGCGAGGGACTGCTCGCCGACCTGGTCGCCGTCGACGGCGACCCGACGCGCGAGATCGCCGCCGCACGGCGCGTGCGGGTGGTGCTCAAGGGCGGCGTCGAGGTCCGCTAGGTCGCGCCGGCCCCTCGCCTACGGCTTGAGCCAGTAGCCGAACCAGTCCCGCAGCCGTCCGAGCCGGTCCACGAGCAGCCACGGCTCGCCGGTGCGCGACAGGTCGTGCGTCGAGCGCGGGTAGCGCACGAACTCCACCGGCGTCCCCTGCCGCTTGAGCGCCGCGAACCACTGCTCGGCGTCGGTCATCGGCGTGCGATGGTCCTCCTCGCTCTGGAGGATGAAGGTCGGCGTCGTGACCTTCCTCACGTGGCGGATCGGCGAGAGCGAGTCGTACATCGCCGGGTTGTCCCAGGGTCGCCCGTAGAACTCGAACTCGGTGAGCCCCTGCGCGTCCGAGGTGCCATACCACGACCACCAGTTGCTGATCATCCGGTCGGCCTGCGCGGCCTTGAAGCGACTGGTCTTCACGGTGATCCAGGCCGTCATGACTCCGCCGTAGGAGCCGCCGGTCACGCCCATCCGCGTGGAGTCGACATCCGCACGTGCCGCGGCGAGGTCGACCGCCTTCATGAGATCCTCGTAGTCCTCGGCGAACCAGCGGCCGCGCGTGCTGTAGGTGAAGTCGGCGCCGTAGCCGCTCGAGCCGCGCGGGTTGGTGTAGAGCACCATGAAGCCCGCCGCCGCGAGGTTCTGCGTCTCGTCGAACCATTGCTCGCCGTACTGGCTGTGCGGCCCGCCGTGGATGTAGAGCACCAGCGGATAGCGCCTCCCCGCCTCGTAGCCGAACGGCTTCATCAGCCACCCCTCGATCTCGAGTCCGCCGACCGACGGGTACGTGATCCGCTCGGCGTCGGACCACGCGACCTCCGCGTTGAGCTTGTCGTTGAAGGCCGTGAGCTTCCGCTCCCCCTTCCCGTCCACGCCGGCGAGGAAGAGCTCGGTCGGCCTGTTCACGCTCGTCGCGACGTAGGCGACCATGCGCCCCGACTGGTCGAAGGTGAAGCCGTTCATCTTCCGGCGTCCGCCGAGCGACTCGCGCAGCTTGCCGTCGCGCGGACTCACGAGGTAGAGGCCGCTCGACCCGCCGATGTCGGCCCAGACGGCGATGTCACCGCCCGGGAGCCAGCGGACGCCGGCCGGCTCGTGGCGCCAGCCCGGCGCGAGCGGCGTCACCTGGCCCGTCGCCACGTCGAGCATGCCGAGGTGCGCCTGCTTCACGCGGCCCGGCCGGTGGATGAAGGCGAGGCGCCGGCCGTCGGGCGACCACGAGAGGTCGCTCTCGGCGCCCGGCAGCGTCGCGACCTTGCGCGGCGCGCCGCCCGCGACCGGGATGAGATAGATGTCACTCTCATTGCGGTCCGCCTCGTCGCGCACGGCGTCGTAGGGCAGCAGCGCGAGCGAATCGGCGATCGCCTGCACCGCCGAGTCGCTGCGGAGCTCGGCATCGGCGATGAACGCGATGAACCGGCCGTCCGGCGAGACCACGGGGCTGCGATGCGAGTACGCCGTGCTCGTCACCTGCGTGCGCTTGGCGCCGGGCGCCTGCGTGAAGAGCTGCTGCGGCCGGATGACGCGCGCCTCGCGCGGCCCGGGGAGGAAGCCCTGGCCGTTGGCCTTGTAGCGCGTCTCGGTGATGTGGCGGCCGTCGAACCGCTCCGGGACCACCGGCTTGGTGATCGCGCCGAACGGCGGGCGCGCCATGGGCAGCATCCGCGCGTACGGATCCGCGTCGCGCGCGGCGTCCGCGCGCGGGCCGCCCGCGGCCGTGTCGGCGACGGCGGCGAAGACCGCGAACTTGCCGTCGCGCGGCCAGGAGCCGGTGGGCTGGTCGGGCAGCTGCGTCGCCTCGCCCGAGGGCGCGTCCATCCGGATCGCCCAGGTGTTGCCGGTGCCGCCCTGCCGCTGCGACGTGAAGAAGAGCCACTTGCCGTCGGGCGAGAAGCGCGGGTTGCTGCTCTCGGTGGCGGGCGCCGTGTAGCGCACGGGGTCGCCCCCGGCCGTCGGCACGAGCCAGACCTCCTGGTGCCGGCGGTTCTCGCGCTCCATCACGGTGGTGACGGTGAACGCGACATGCCGGCCGTCGGGGGACATCGCCGGCTGCGAGAGCGTCGTGACGCGGTGCCAGTCGTTGGGCTGCATGGCGCGCTGCGCGGGCAGCGCGGCGGGAAGCAGCAGGAGCGCGAGGAGGAGCGGACGGCGCATCGGTCGGGGGCTGGAGGACATGGGGTGGACGCCTGAAGCCTACGCGCGCCGGATCGTGAGGAGAAGCGCGGCCACCTTCCGCCAGCGGGTCTCGCCGGCGAGCAGCAGCCGCAGCAGGTCACGCGCCACGACGGCGGGCATCGCCTCGCGGTCACCCATGGGTTGGACCCACCAGCGCAGGGCGCCGTCGTCGCGCCGGCGGAGGACGTGCACCGCGAGGGGCTCGGTCCGGGTCCCGCTGACGCGCTGCACGTGTGCGCCGCCTGACGGCCGGTGCCGGCGGTCGTCGCAGCGACCGCGGCGAGCACCAACGGGACAAGGATCCTCCGCGCTGCTATCCCGCCCGCGCCGGAAAGGTCTCCCCCACGCGCGCGGCGGTCCAGAGTCCGAGCGCGGCGAAGGTGAGGGTCCCGTTGCAGCAGCTCGCGGTGACGTGCGCCGGCGCGCCGGCCACGAAGAGGTTCTCGTGGTCGTGCGCGCGACCGAAGCGGTCCACGACGCTCGTCGCCGGGTCGTCGCCCATCCGGCAGCCGCCACCGGGATGCTCCTGCCCGATGTCGGCCGCCGCCGAGGCGCTCGAGACCACCGTGCCGCCACCGGCGCGCGCCATCCGCTCGAAGAGCGCACGGATCGTCTCCTCCTGCCAGCCGCGCAGCGCCGCGGACTCGGGCGCGTCCTCGAACCGCAGGCGCGGCATCGGGTCGCCGAACGGGTTGCGCGCCGTGGCGTCGAGCGTGAGCGCGCTCTCCCGCGCCGGCAGCACGTCGTAGTAGGCGCGCACGCGCGCCACGCCCTGCGCGGTGCGCGCCTGCCAGTCGTCGAGCAGTGCGTCGCCAAGCAGCAGGCGTCCGTCGTCGCCGCGAAGGCGCGGCTCCTGCCCGAACGCCGACTCCCAGATGCGCAGGTCGTGCCGGAGGTAGCGCGCGTGCGGGCCCGGCCGCATGAACTGCTTGGTCACGAGCGAGTGCTGCGCGTTCATCCCGGGGAAGAGGCGCAGCGGCAGCCGCACCTGCCCCCCGACGTTCCGGTGGCCCGCGATGTACTTCCCCACGAGTCCGCTGCGGTTCGCGAGGCCGTCGGGGTGCCGCGCGTCCGCCGAGAGGAGCAGCAGGTGCGGCGTCCAGACGAATCCCGCCGCGAGCACGAAGGCGCGCGCGCGGAACTCCACCGCCTCGGCCGGCCGCGCGACGACGTTCGCCGTGGCGTGCGTGAGGCGGCCGGTGCGCGCGTCGGCATGCAGGCGGCGCACGAGCGTCCCCGTGACGAGGCGGATGCGGCCGGCGCGCACGAGCGCATCGAACGAGAAGTCGGGGGAGTACTTGGCGCCGGTGGGGCAGACGGGATAGCAGGTGTCGCAGCGCTGGCAGGTGGCGCGGCCGGCGTACGCGGCCGAGTTCTTCGCGCTCGGCTGGCTCCACATGGTGACGCCCGCGCCCGCGGCCCACTCCCGCAGGCGCTGCAGGTTGGGGCTCAACGGGAGCGGCGGCAGGGGGAACGGCTTCCCGCGCGGGTCCATCTCGGGCGGTCCCTGCTCGCCGGCCACCCCCATCCGCTCCTCGGCCTCCTGATAGAAGGGGTCGAGGTCGTCGTAGCTGATGGGCCAGTCGTCGCCGATGCCGTAGAGCGACCGCAGGCGGAAGTCCTCGGGGGAGTACCGCGGCGTCACCGCGCCCCAGTGCATCGCGAGCCCGCCCACGTTCATGGAGGGCGAGAAGCCGTACGCGGTCCCCTCGACGTTCTGGTCGTCGAGGTGGTCGCGCGGCCATGGCGTCTCGCCGTAGGCCTGCCAGCGCGCGCGGCGCAGGGCGCGCTCGCGCAGCGGGGCCGAGTGCCCTCCCGCCTCCACGACGACGATCGACGCCTCGCGCTCGGCCGCGAGCTTCTCCGCCATCAACGCCGCGGTGATGCCGGCGCCGATGATGCAGATGTCGGCCTCGACCACACGCGGCGCGGTCACGCGGCCCCTGGCGCGTGCGCGTCCATGCGTCGGGCGGTCACCGGCCCTCGCCGGGCGAGAGGGCCGGCGGCTCGCGGGTGACGTCGGCGAGCGTGCGGCACTCCCCGCGCAGGATGCGCGCGCCGTAGGCGAGGTCCACCGCGGCGCTCGAGGCCGCCCAGTGCGCGAGGAGCGCGACCGCGACGTGCGGCGCGGCGAGCGGATTGCCGGGGAGCGCCCGCGTGCCGACGCGCGCGAGCGCCGCCTCGACCACGGCGCGCCGGCGCGGCGAGGCGAGTGCCGCGAAGCCGCGCCGGTGGCGGCGACGCGCGAGCAGGTCGAGCCCCGCGAGCTGCGCCTGCCAGCCGGGCGCGGGATCGCTCGGCGTGTAGGTGATCGCGGCGTCGCCGTAGCCGTGCATCTCCTCGGCGACGGGCGTGTAGCGCGCGAGCCAGTCGGAGAATGCGCGCACGGCGGCCGTGCGCCCGTCGGCGCCGAGCCGCTCGGGGAGGACCGCCTCGCCGAGCGCGGCGAGGAGGACCGGATCGAGCGCGCGCACGGCGGCCTGGGACGCGGGGCGCGGCGCCGGCGGCGCGGCGGATGACTGCGATGATGCGGCCTCCGGCGGCGCACCTCACGTGCCGTGCGACACGGGGGCGGTGCCCGGCGCCGCGAATGCCGCGGCGGCGAGCGAGGCCTGGCGGAGGAACTCCCGGCGGTCGGCGGTCACGCGGAGATGCTAACGCGCGGCGTCGCGCGCGTCCACATTATCCGCGCCGCCCCCACCGCGAGTCGCCGATGCACCGCCGCTCCCTCGCCGTTCCCCTCGTGCTCCTCGGCGCACTGGCCGCGCCGCGCCCGCACGCGCTCGAGTCGCCCGCCGCGTCGCGCGGCGCCCCGCCGGCCGCGCCACTCCCCGTGTCGCAGGCCGCCCCGCTCACGATCCGCGCCGGCCGCCTGCTCGATGGCGCCGGCGGCATCCAGCGCGAC
The DNA here is from genome assembly GCA_964586095.1 of uncultured Gemmatimonas sp. Taxonomy (GTDB): domain Bacteria; phylum Gemmatimonadota; class Gemmatimonadetes; order Gemmatimonadales; family Gemmatimonadaceae; genus Pseudogemmatithrix. The sequence continues at coordinate 7,625 of CAZPJF010000025.1, forward strand.
GTCGTGCTCACAATCAAGGGTTCGCGCATCATCGCGATCGCGCCGTGGCGGCCGGGCATGCCCGTCACGTGGGACCTCGGCGACCGCACGGTGCTGCCGGGCCTGATCGACACGCACGTGCACATCGACCAGCACTTCGGCGCCGACGGCCGCGCCGACACGCGTGGCGAGACGCCCGAGCAGCGGCTCCGCGCCGCGATGGAGAACGCCACGCGCACCGTGCGCGCCGGGTTCACCACCGTGCAGAGCCTCGGGAGCCCGCTCGACCTCGCGCTCGCGCGCGCGATCGCCGAGGGGCGCACCGACGGGCCGAGGCTCATCACGTCGGCGGGGCAGTTCAGCGACACCTCGCGCACGCCGGACGAGATCCGGGCCTGGGTGCGCGCCGCGGCGCAGCGCGGTGCGATGGTGATCAAGATCTTCGCGTCGCGCAGCATCCGGGACGGCGGCGGGCAGACGCTCTCGGACGCGCAGATCGCGGCGGCGTGCGGCGAGGCCCGCGCCGCGGGACTCCGCAGCTGGGTGCACGCGCACGCGGCGTCGGCGATCCGCGCCGCGGCGGTGGCGGGGTGCACCGCGGTGACGCACGGGACGCAGGCGACCCGCGCCGAGCTCGAGCTGATGGCCGCGCACGGGACCTACTTCGAGCCGAACATCGGCCTCGTGGTGCAGAACTACCTCGAGCAGCGCGCCCGCTTCGTGGGCGTCGGCAACTTCACCGACGCGGGGTTCCGCTTCATGGAGGAGGTCGTGCCGAGGAACCTCGCGCTCTTCCGCGAAGCACTGCGCGTGCCGGGCCTGCGCACGGTGATGGGGACCGACGCGGTGGCGGGCGCGCACGGGCAGAACGTGCGCGAGATCCTCTATCGCGTGCGCGAGGCCGGCCAGCCCGCGGGCGACGCGATCGTGGCGGCGACGTCGCTCGCGGCCGCGTCGCTCGGACTCGACGACAGCGTGGGCACCGTCGCGGCGGGACGCATCGCCGACCTCATCGCGGTGGACGGCGACCCGCTCGCCGACATCGGCGCGCTCGAGCGCGTGGCGTTCGTGATGCGCGGCGGCGTGCCCGTCGTGGCACCGCCGCGCGCCGACCGGCCGGCCGGCGCCCCGATCGGGTGGGCCCACTACGGCGGAGACCCCGGTGGGCAGAAGCACTCGCCGCTCGCCGACATCGACCGCACGAACGTGCACCGGCTGCAGGTGGCCTTCCGCTGGGAGGCGAACGAGCGGCCGGTCCCCGCGGGCGAGGGCCAGCGCCCCGCGCGCCCGGGCCTCTTCCAGGCCACGCCGCTCGCGTTCGGCGACACGCTGCTCTTCCCCACCCCGTTCAACCGCGTCGTTGCGCTCGACGCGCGCACCGGGCGCCTGCTCTGGAGCTTCGACCCGCAGCCATGGAAGGGCTTCGGGCAGCCGAGCAACGGCACCGGCTTCGTGCACCGCGGCGTGACCACGTGGACCGACGGCCGCAGCCGGCGCGTCTTCCTCAACACGCGCTGGCGGCTGATCGCGCTCGACGCCGCGGACGGGCGGCCGATCCCGGAGTTCGGCGAGGGCGGCGAGATCGACCTCACGGCCGGCCTCGCGCGCCCCGTGCGGAAGGAGCACTACACCAACACCTCGCCACCGGTGGTGTGGGGCGACCTGGTCATCGTGGGCAACGGCGTGGGCGACCGCCTGATGTACCGCGGCGACCCGCCGGGCGACGTGCAGGCATTCGACGTGCGCACCGGGCGCCGCGTCTGGCGCTTCCGGACCGTGCCGGAGCCCGGCGAGGCGGGGCACGACACGTGGGAGGGGGACTCGTGGCGGACCACGGGGCACACGAACGTCTGGGCGCCGTTCACCGTGGACAGCGCCCGCGGGCTCGTCTTCCTCCCGGTGAGCACGCCGAGCGACGACTGGTACGGCGGGCGCCGGAAGGGCGCGAACCTCTTCGGCGAGTCGCTCGTGGTGCTCGACGCGCGCACCGGGCGCCGCGTGTGGCACTTCCAGGTGACGCACCACGGACTGTGGGACTACGACCTCCCCGCCCCGCCGAACCTGCTCACGGTCACGCACGAGGGGACGCGCAAGGAAATCGTCGTCGTGCCGACCAAGCAGGGGATGCTGTTCGCGTTCGAGCGCACCACGGGCGCGCCGCTCTGGCCGATCGAGGAGCGCCCGGTGCCGGCGAGCGACGTGCCGGGCGAGGCCGCGTGGCCGACGCAGCCCTTCCCGACGCGCCCGGCGCCGTTCTCCCAGCAGGGCTTCACGCGGGACGACGTGATGGCGTTCACGCCGGCGCTGCGCGACGCGGCGATCGCCGAGCTCGCCCCGTACCGCCTGGGACCGATCTACACGCCGCCGTCGCTGCAGGGGACGGTCGCGATGCCCGGCGTGATCGGCGGCGCGGGCTGGGGCGGCGCGGCGGTGGACCCCGCGACCGGGTGGCTCTTCGTGAAGGGCTCCAACGCCCCGGCGCTCTTCCGCCTGCGCGAGATGGACACCACGAGCGACACCGTGGACACGCCGTACTGGATCGACCTCGCGAACTCGTCGCTCGGCGTCTCGCAGCGCGACAACGCCGAGGGCGGCGAGCGCGCGGCGGCGCGGCTGCCGGTGAACAAGCCGCCCTACGGCACGCTCACGGCGGTGGACCTCAACACGGGCGCGACGATGTGGCAGGTCCCGCTCGGCGACACCCCCGAGGTGCGGCAGCACCCGGCGCTGCGCGGCGCGGTGCTCCCGGAGCGGCTCGGTGTGTCAGGCTCGCCCGGCGGCCTCGTGACGGCGGGCGGTCTCGTGTTCGTGTCGGGCGGCGGGCGCGTGCTGTACGCGATCGACACGCGCACCGGCGTCGTGCTGTGGGAGCAGGACCTCGGGCAGGTGGCGTACGCGAACCCGATGACCTACCGCGCGAGCGACGGACGGCAGTACGTGGCGATCGCGACCGGCGGCGGGACGACCTCGGCGCTGGTGGTGCTCGCGCTACCGCGCTGAGGTGGCGAGCGCGGGCGCGCGCATCCGCTGGAGCACGCGGCCCGCGCGCACCGCCGCCTCGGCGATCCGCTCCGGGCTCGTGATGAACGAGATGCGGAAGAACCCCTCGCCGCCCGCGCCGAGCGCCGAACCGGCGAGCACGATCACGCCCTCCTCCTCCATCAGGCGCTCGTGGAACGCCATCGACGAGACGCCCTCGGGCAGTGGCACCCAGAGGTACATCGACGCCTTCGGCGACTCGACGCCGGGGAAGCCGTTCGCGCGGAAGGCCGCGACCGCCGCGTCGCGCCGCTGCCGGAAGACCTCGACGTTCCCCGGCACCCACTCCTTCCACGACTGCAGCGCCGCGATGCCCGCGCGCTGCACCGCCATGAACTGGCCCGTGTCGAGGAAGCTCTTCACCTTGGCGAGCGCGCCGACGATGGTCGGGTTGCCGCATGCCCAGCCGCAGCGCCACCCGGTCATGTTGTAGGTCTTCGAGAGCGAGTGGAACTCGATCGCCACGTCGCGCGCGCCGGGGACGTCGAAGATGCTCGGCGCGACGTAGCCGTCGAAGGTCATCTCCGAGTACGCGTTGTCGTACACGAGGATGATGCCGAGCTCCCGGCAGCGGGCCACGACGCGCGCGAGGTACTCGAGCGGCGCGACGGCGGCCGTGGGGTTGTTCGGGTAGTTGAGGTAGAGGAGCTTGGTGCGGCGCAGCACGTCGGCCGGGACCTCGTCGAGGTCCACCAGGAAGTCGGTGCGCGGCGTGATCGGGTAGAGGTACGGCTCGGCCTCGCTGAGCAGCGTGCCCCCGAGGTACGCGAGGTAGCCCGGGTCGGGGATGATCGCGACGTCGCCGGGCTGCAGGTACGCGAAGGCGAGGTGCGCGATCCCCTCCTTGCTGCCGATGAGCGGCACGACCTCCTTGAGCGGATCGAAGCGGTGGCCGAACCGCGTGACCATCCAGTCGCTCACCGCCTCGCGGAACGCGGGCAGGCCGAGGCCGAACCCGTAGCGTGACATCGCGGGCTCGTCGGCGGCGGCCTTGAGTGCCGCGATCGCGGCCGGCGGCGGGGCCAGGTCGGCATCGCCGGCACCAAGGTCGATCACGTCGACGCCGCGTGCGAGGAGGTCCCGCTTCTTCTGCGGGATGGTGGCGAGGAGATAGACGGGGAGCGAGTCGAAGCGGCGCGTGAATGACATCATCCATGGAAAGCTAGGCGACTCCGGCGCTGTCGCCACGGGGTGGCTGTCGCGACGGTGCCCCTACGCGGAACGGATGACGGCGCTGTACGAATTCTCGCTATTGCGCGCGCGGTGCCGTGGATGAGTATTGCCCCGTGCAGAGCGAGGGCGACGCCTCCGCGATGCCTGAAGCGGATCGGGCACCATGGTCCCGGTTCTCCTTCCCGGGAAGGAGCGAAGCGCCAAGGCGAAGTGCGCGTGGACCCGCTGCATCAGCCCGCCGCAGCGCGGGCAGCACGGTGGAGTGGCAGGCAACGCACCCACCGACACCGACTTGGACAATCGGGAGCCAGACGTGAGCTCCCCCGGCCATGCCGCCGTGATCCTCCAAGGACGGTGCTACGAGGGCCGGGACCATCGAGTCCCGGCCCTCCGTGCGTCCGGACCGCTGCACGGACGCGGGCGGCGCGCGGCGCATGTCCCGGCGCCGCCCGCGCGGCGCATGTCCCGGCGCCGCCCGCGCGGCGCATGTCCCGGCGCCGCCGCCTACGGCACGCGCGGCGCGTCGAAGACCGCTCCCGGCTGCGAGCCGCGGATCCCCGTCGGGTTCCCCGACGCATCGAGCTGGAACTCCAGCGTGATCGCGCGATTGGCGCGGAGCACGAATGACGTGCCCCGGTCGGGCTCCAGCTCCGTGAGCGCCCCGCCGCCCTGCTGGTACATCAGGACCGCGCCGCGCACCGTGATGGTGACCAGCACCCCGGTGGGCAGTCGGTACCGGCCGGTGAGCCGCTGGAGGAAGGCGGGATCCCGCAGCCGCGCGTCGGGCTGCCGGCGCATCACGATCGGCGCCACGGCGGGCTCGAAGGCCACGAGCAGCGCGTCCACCCGGCCCCGCGGATCCGTCCGGAAGGTGAGCCGCTGGTCGGCGAAGGTCGGATCCACCGGATCGCGAAGCCCGACGAACGTCTCGTAGTGGAAGTGACCCAGGCGCGCCGAGATGCCGTTGTACGTGAACACGAGGGTGTCGCGCACCAGCGCGACCGCCGCCTCGCCGTACCCGCTGTCGGCGTAGGTCGCGGCGTAATCGGCGAGCGGATGCGCGGGGCGCGTGCCGGCGACGCGTGCCTCGTCCTTCCGCGCCTCCATGGTGCGCGCGCCCGCGGCGGCGGCGTCCCGCTGCCGCAGCGCCTCGCCGTTCCAGTCCTTGCGCTCCGTCCCGAGGAGCCGGTCGAGCGCGGTGCGCACCAGCAACTCGGGCAGGGCGGCGCCATTCTGGTTGGTGAGCACCACGAGCCCGATCCGCTCGTTCGGCAGCATCGACACGAGCGCGCTGAACCCGTCGATGTTGCCGCCGTGGTGGACGCGGTAGCGGCCGCGATAGGTGTCGACGAACCAGCCGAGGCCGTAGCTCGACGGGCCGATCTCCGTGGCCCCGCCGAGGCCCGCGATCGGCGTGTAGGGACGGTACATGTCGCGGATCGTCGCCGCCTGCAGCACCTGCACGTCGCCGAGCTTGCCGCCGTCGAGGTGCAGCTTGACCCAGCGCGTCATCTCCTCGGCACTCGAGTTGATCGAGCCTGCGGGGCCGACGAGGGTGATGTCGCGGAACGGCAGCCGCTCCACCGAGTCCCGCCGCACGGCGTAGCCGAGGGCGTGGTCCGGGTCCCGCTGCGATTCGGCCACCGAGAAGTTCGTCCGCGCCATGCCGAGCGGCGTGAGCACGAGCTGGCGCAGCCCCTCCTCCCACGAGGTGCCGTTGATGGTGCCCACCAGGTGCCCCGCGGTGAGGAACATCAGGTTGTTGTACTGGAACCGTTCGCGCAGGTCCGCGCTCGGCGGCAGGTACGCGAGCCGCCGCACGAGGTCGGCCCGCGTGCCGGTGGTGTTGTTGTACCACAGGAGATCGTGGCGCGGCAGGCCGCTGCGGTGCGTCACGAGGTCGCGCGGCGTGAGCCGCATCGTCGCGAAGTCGTCGTACATGCGGAACCCCGGCAGGTACGTCCGCACCGGCACGTCCCACGCGAGGCGCCCTTGGTCGACCAGCGCGCCCATCGCGAAGGTGGTGAACGCCTTGCTCGACGAGCCGATCGCGAGCAGGGTGCGCTCGGTCATCGGCAGCCGGCGCTCGCGGTCACGCAGGCCGTGGCCGCGCAGGTAGACGATCTCGCCGTCCACCACGACGCCGACCGAGAGGCCCACCACCTTCCAGGCGGCCATCGCGGAGTCGACCCACCGGTCGAAGCCCTCGAGCGCCCCACGCGCCGACTCGGCGGGCGTGGCACCGCGCGCCATGCTGAAGGCGAACTGCCCGCCGCCCTGCGTGAAGCGCCCGGCGACCGTGCGCCCATCCGCCGTCACCGTGCCGGCGAAGGTCGGCATGCCCGGGATGCCGCTGATCGTGAAGCGCACCGAGTCGCCGGCCACGCGCAGGTCCTGCAGCGCGACGTCCCGCGCGTTCTGCGCCGGGATCGAGATGTCGCCGGTGCAGGCGCCGCCCGCCGCCCGCGTGAGGTCGACGTCGAACGCGAGCTTGCTGCCCGGCAGCTCGATGGCGCCGGCCCAGCGTCCGCTGCAGGCGTCGGCGCGCGCCTGCGGCTGCGCACCGCGGGGGAGGGCGAGCAGGCCGAGCAGGAGGACGGTGGGGAGGATGCGGCGGGACATCGCGGGCTCCGGGCGAAGGTCGCGCGGGAAGGTACGGTCCCCGGCGGCCCCTCGCGAGCGCGCCGCTGCGCGCCGCCCCAGCCGTGCGGCGATCCCGCCGAGGCGCGGCGATCCCGCCGCGCGCCCTCGCGGCCCTTCCCCGCGCTACTGCCCCAGCGTCCGGCGCGCCGCGGGCTTGGGCTCCGCGCCCGGGGCCGTCGTCGGGCGCGGGAGCACGAACATGCTCTCCGCGGTGATGTGCGCCCACTCCTGCCGTCCCATGCGCGCCGCCGGATGCACCCTCGTCGTGTCCGGCAGGCCGTCCTCGCCGAGCATCGCGTCGTCCACGTGGAGCACCAGCACCTCGGCGATCACCCAGGTGCCGTGCTGCGGGCCGCTGCCGTGCGGCACGAGCTGGAACACGCGGCACTCGAGCTGCGCGGGACTCTCGGCGACCCGCGGCGGCCGGACCACCGTCGACGGCAGCCGCGTGAAGCCCACGGCGTCGAGCTCGTCGACGTCGGGCGGATACGGCGCCGACGCCTGGTTCACGCGCTCGGCCATGGCGCGCGAGACGACGTTGATCACGAACTCGCCGGTCTCGCGGATGTTGCGGAGCGTGTCCTTGGGGTTGCCGTCACGGTCGGCGACCGGGCAGAACGCGACCGACTGGGGGTTCTGGCCGCCCATCGCGAAGAAGGAGAAGGGCGCGAGGTTGCCCGCGCCCGAGGCGCTCACCGAGCTGACGAGCGCGATCGGCCGCGGGGCGATCAGGGGCGTGAGCCAGGCGTGGCGCTGCGGTGGCGCCAGCTCGGAGAGGACGATGCGCATGGTCTGGACGGTGTGGAAGGCTGGTGAACGATAGCGCCGCGCCCTCGCGTCGGCGCTGGACAGCCGTCGGCCCGGTCCGCATATCTGCCGCATGGACGACCGGGTGCGGCGCCTCGTGGGCGCCGGCGCGATCCTCGCGCCCCTGCTCCACACCTTCACCGACGTGGTGGAAGCCGTGCAGGGCGGCTTCTCCGTCGCGCAGCTGTGGCTCAACTATGCGGCGTTCGTGCCGGTCCCGGCCCTCGTGGTCGGACTCTGGTGGGCGCAGCGGCCGCGCAGCGGGTGGCTCGGGCTCGCGGGGGCGCTCGGGTACGGCTGGGCCTTCGTCTACTTCGCGCACACGACGCTCCTCGCCCTCGAGCAGCGCGCTCCGGACTACGCCGCGCTCTGGGAGGGCCTCGGGCGCACGTACACCGCGCACGGCGCGCTGATGATCGCCGCGGGCGCGGCGTTCGCGCTCGATGCCTGGCGCGCGCGCGTCGTTCCGCGCTGGGCGAGCGCCGCGCTGCTGGCCGGGCTCGGCACCAACCTGGTGCTCGCGCTGTTCACGCTGCCCCCGGTGCTTCAGGTCGTCGGCAGCGCCGCGCGCAACCTCGGCCTCGCGGGGATGGGGCTCGCGCTCCTGCGCGGCACGCACGGACCGGATCGCCATGCACCCGCGACCTGAGGGCGCCCCGCCCGGCCCGGCGCGGCTGGTCGCGCCGCGATGGGGGAGGCTCGTGTTCTCCGTCGCCGCGATCTTCGCGGTGTTCGACCTGACCGCGCGGGCGCTCGGCAGCCTCCGTGGCGAGTGGGGGCTCGTGGTCTGCGCGATCGTGCTCGCCTGCGCCGTGGCGGGGGACAGCTGGTGCTCGGGCGGCAGCGTGCGCACGAGCCTCGTGCGGCTCGGGCTCGGGCGGCCGGCGGCGCGCGGCCTGCGGGTCGTGGCGGTCGTGATCGCCGCGCTCGCCGCGGCGGTGGTGGCGGCGGTGGCGCTGGCCGACGCACCCTGGCGCGTGCTCGACGACGCGCTCGTGCTCGCGCCGGGCCTCTTCGCGCAGGCCGGCGTGGCGGAGGAGGTGCTGTTCCGCGGCCTGCTCTTCGGCACCGTCCGCCGCGGCGAAGCCCGGTTCTGGCGGGCCGCGGCGCTCTCGAGCCTGCCCTTCATCGCCGTGCACCTCATGCTGTTCGCGACGCTCGACTGGCCGATCGCGGCGCTCTCCGTGCTGCTCGCGGCCGCGCTCTCGTTCCCGCTGCCGTACCTGTTCGAACTCGGGGGGCGCACCATCTGGGCCCCGGCGCTGCTGCACGCGGTCATCCAGGGCGTGCCGAAGCTGGTCGCGATCGAGTTCCCGGGCGTGCCGTTCGCGGCGGCCTGGATTGTCGCGTGCGTGACGCTGCCGTTCGTCGTCTTCGCGGTGCGGCCGCACCGCACCTGACCGCGGCCAGGTGCGGCGGCCGGGTGGTCAGCTCGTCGGCGGCGAGAACCCGCCCCCACCCTCGATCCACGAGTACATGTACTTGGGATCCTCGAACGGCAGGATCGCCTTCGCCACCTTGAGCGGGCGGAACGAGTCCATCATCACCGCGAGCTCGTTGGTGTGCGTCATCCCGATGCTCCCCTCGTAGCGGCCGGGGTGCGGGCCGTGCGGGATGCCGTCGGGATGGTGCGTGATCGACCCGTACTCGATCCCCTTCCGGCTCATGAACCCGCTCGACGCGTAGAAGAGCACCTCGTCGGAGTCCACGTTGCTGTGGTTGTACGGCGCGGGGATCGCCTCGGGGTGGAAGTCGTACGGCCGCGGGCAGAACGAGCAGATCACGAAGCCGTCGCCCTGGAAGGTCTGGTGCACCGGTGGCGGCTGGTGGACCTTGCCCACGATCGGCTCGAAGTCGTGGATGTTGAACGCCCACGGGTAGAACTGCCCGTCCCAGCCGATCACGTCGAGCGGATGGTGGTCGAGCACGACCTCGTTCAGCCCGTTGTACTGCTTGATGACGAGCGGGAAGTCGCCCTTCTCGTCGTGCGTGCGGAGCGTGCGCGGGACGCGGATGTCGCGTTCGCTGTACGGCGCGCCCTCGACGTGCTGGCCGACGTTGTTGAGGTAGCGCGAGGGCGGGCGGATGTGGCCGCGGCTCTCCATCACGAGGAGCTTCGCCGGCTTGCTGAAGCGGTAGCGGTGCAGGATGTGGCGATGGATGACGAGGTAGTCGCCCTGCAGGATCGGCAGGTCGCCGTACTGCGTCTCGAGCATCCCCTCCCCTTCCGCCACGTACACGACCTCGTCGCCCTGCGCATTGCGGTAGAAGTGCTCGTCCTGCTTGTCGGGCGCGCAGTAGAGCATCGCGATGTCGTTGTTGAACAGGATCGGCGTGCGGTCGAGCGTGGGGCTGCCGCCGCGCGGGATCGGCGCCGTGCGGAAGTGCCGGTGGCGCAGCGCGCGGTCGGTGTCCTCCACGTACGGCGTCTCGGCGAGGCGCCGCACCGCCTTGACCGTGGTGGGCGGATGCACGTGGTAGAGCAGCGCGGACGGGCCGGTGAAGCCCTCGATGCCGACGAGTTGCTCATGGTAGAGCCCGCCGTCGGGCTTGCGGAAGGCGATGTGGCGCTTGCGCGGGATCTGGCCCAGCGTGTGGTAGAACGGCATCAGGTGGCTCCCTGGTTCATCATCGTCGGCGCGAGCACGCGCGCGCGCCGGACCTCGGCCGCGACGAGCCGCGTGAGCGCACGGCGGTCGACGTCCGCCAGCCGGCGCAGGTAGAGGCAGCCC
>CAZPJF010000026.1:0-17791 GCA_964586095.1 uncultured Gemmatimonas sp.
GTCGGGCCCCTCGCGCTTCCGCTCGACCTCGCGCACCTCCACGCCGCACTTCTCACCCACGTACTTCACGGCCTCGACGAAGCTCATGCCGAGCCGCTTCTGCACGAACGTGAACACGGAGCCCTTCTCGCCGCACACGAAGCAGGTGTAGCCGCGGCCGGGGACGACGGAGAAGTTCGCGTTGGTCCCCTGGTGGAAGGGGCATGGCCCGCGCCAGACCGAGCCGACCTTCTTCAGGCGCACATGCTCGCCGATCACCGCCACGATGTCGGCCTGCTGGGCGACCTGCTCCACCACCTCGTCGGGGATCACGTGAACTCCGCCACGGTGACGCCCGCGCCGCCCTCGTTCCAGGCCCCCAGGCGGAACTGCTTCACGCGCTTGTCCTTCCTGAGCAGCTGGTTCACGCGCTCGCGCAGCGCGCCGGTGCCCTTGCCGTGGATGATGCGCAGCGCCCCGAGGTCGGCGCGCACGGCGCCGTCCAGGGCCTGGAGGACGGCGTCGTCCACCTCATGCACGCGCATGCCGCGGACGTCGACCTCCGGCTTCACCTCCACGTCCGGCACGTCGATGATCGCCACCTCCACGCGCTCCTCCTTCAGGTGCCGGGCCGACATCCGCCGCAGCGTGTCGAACGGCACCGTGAGCTTGAGCGCGCCGACGGCGACCACCGCGTCCGTCCCGCGGACCTCCACGAGCTTCCCCACCTTGCCGGCGAGCGTGCCCACCGCGACCGCATCGCCGACCGCGAGCGCCACGCCGCGCGCATCCGCCGTCGCGCGCGCCTCCTCCGCGGCGCGGGCGCGCGCTTCGGCCAGCGCCTCCACCCGCTCGGCGGCCTCCAGCGCCTCGAGCGCCTCCTGCTCCCCCGCCGCCCGCGACTCGAGCGCGCGCCGCGCCTCGGCGGCGGTGGCGTCGATCGCCGACGCCCCGGCGGCCTTGAGCTCGCGGATGGTGCGCTCGACCTCCTTGCGCGCCTCGAGCAGGTACCGCCGTGTGTCGCGCCGGCTCTCGCGCTCGAACGCGCGCTCCTTGTCCCGCAGCTGCCGGTCGCGCTCGGCGAGGCGCGCGGCGCGCTGCTGCAGCTCGTCCTGCTGCGCCGCGACCTCCCCTTCGCGCGCGCCCAGGGCCGCCGAGCGCCGCTCCACGTCGGCGAGGAGGGCGCTCAGGTCGCGCTCCATCCGCGGCACCCGCTCCTCGGCGCGCGCGAGCACCGACGCGGGCATCCGCAGGCGCGCCGCGATGGCGAGCCCGTACGAGCGCCCCGGGATGCCCTTGATGAGCCGGTACGTCGGCGCGAGCCGTTCGGCGTCGAACTGCAGCGACGCGTTCACCACGCCGGGCACCTCGCTCGCGAGCTCCTTGAGCGCACCGAGATGCGTGGTGGCGATGGTCGTGGTACCGCGCCGCGTGAGCTCCTCCAGGATCGCGCCGCCCAGCGCCGCGCCCTCCAGCGGGTCGGTCCCCGACCCGAGCTCGTCGATCAGGACGAGCGCGTCGGCCGACGCACGCTCGATGATCTCGGTGAGGTGCTTGAGGTGCGCGCTGAACGTCGAGAGCGACGCCTCCAGCGACTGCTCGTCCCCGATGTCGGCGAAGACGTCGTCGAAGCACGGGAGCCGGCTCTCCGGCCCCACCGGCGCCGGGATGCCGCTCTGCACCATGAGCGCGCACAGCGCGAGCGCCTTGAGGAGCACGGTCTTGCCGCCGGTGTTCGGACCCGAGACGAGCAGCGTCCGCTCGTCGGGGCCCATCGCGAGGTCGAACGGCACCACCGCGACGCCCTGCGCGAGCAGCAGCGGGTGCCGGCCGTCGCGCACGAGGAACCCATCGCGCGCCGCCACCAGCTCGGCGTCGTGGCACTTGGCGGCCAGCGCATACCGCGCGCGCCCGTAGAGGGCGTCGAGCGCGATGAGCGCCTCCAGCGCCTCGGCCAGGGCATCGCGGTCGGGGCGCAGCAGCTCGGTGAGCTCGAGCAGGATCCGCTCGCACTCCGCCACCTCCTCGGCCTCCAGCTCCCGGATCCGGTTCCCCGCCTCCACCGCCGCCGGCGGCTCGACGAAGAGGGTCTGTCCCGACTGCGACGAGTCGTGGACGATGCCGCCGAGCGCGCCGCGCCCCTCGCGCCGGACGGGGATCACGTACCGGCCATTGCGCAGCGTGACCGACCCGTCGTCCACGCGGTGATGGCTCTCGAGCTTCGCCATGAGGCGCTCGAGGAGCCGCACGAGCTCGCCCTCGGCGCCGCGGAGCTCGCGGCGGATCCGGCGCAGCGCGGGTGACGCGTCGTCCTTGAGCTCGCCCTCGTCGGTGAGCACCCGCTCGAGCCGTTCCTCCAGCGAGGGCCGCGCGAGGAGCGCGAGCGCGAACGGCGCGAGCGGCGCGCGCGCGGCCGGATGCCGCGCCTCGTCCTGCAGCGCCGCCTGCGTCCGGCGCGACGACTGCAGCAGGGTCACCGCCTGCCGCAGCTCCTTCCCGTGCCAGGACGTGCCGGGGACGCGGAGCCGCGCGAGCGGTTCGATGAGGTCGGGCACCGCCTCGGGCCGCCAGCCCCCGTCGCCGGTGATGAGCGCCCGCATGGCCGCGACGCGCGCGTGCTCGGCGCGCAGCGCGTCGAGCGCCTCGGCGCGATCGAGGTGCGTCCCCCCCACGCGCACCGGGCGCAGCGCGCGGATGCGCGCGGCGCCCGGCGTGCTCGACGCGTGACCGGCCACATGATCCAGGAGCCGCGCGAACTCGAGGACCTCGAGGGCGTGGGCCTGGACGGTCACGACTGGGGGCCGAGCTCCTCGCGCGCGATGCGGTTGATGACGCTGCCGTCGAGCCGGCCCTTGAAGCGCGGCATGACCTTGCCCATCACCACGCCGATCGCCTTGGCGCCGCCTGCGATGGCCTCGCGCACGGCGGCGCGGACCTCGTCATCGGACGGAGCGGCGGGAAGCCACAGGCTCAACGCCTCGGCCTCCCGCCGCTCGTTCGCGGCGAGCTCGCCGCGTCCAGCCTGTTCATACATCTCGACGGACTCCCGTCGACGCTTGATCGCCTTCCGCAGGACCTCCACGACATCGTCGTCGGTGAGGTCCCGCTTGAGCTCGATCTCGCGGTTCTTGATGTCCGACAGCACGGTGCCGAGGAGCAGGACCCGATCCTTGTCCTGCGCCTTGCGGGCGGCGTTCAACTCGCCCTGCAGCCGCGCGGCCAGCCCGGACATCAGTGCGAGCGCGTCCGACGGTTCTTGCGCTGCGCCGCGTTGAGCTTCCGCTTCCGCTTCTCGCTCGGCTTCTCGTAGTGGCGATGCTTGCGGAGATCCGAGAGGATCCCGGCCTTCTCGCACTTCTTCTTGAAGCGCTTCAGCGCGCGCTCGAAGTTCTCGTCTTCGTGGATGATGACTTCCGACAAACTGGATTTCCCCCCTTCGTGGCGTTTGTGCGCCGGCTGGGGACGTGTTGGATTGGGTAGCCCATAAGCCTAAGCCCGGACTCGGCTTATGGCAAGTCAGCCCGGCGGCCAGCGGTGCGCCCGCCCGCCGAGCACATGCATATGGATGTGCCCCACCGTCTGACCGCCGTCCGGCCCGGTGTTCATCACGGTGCGGTAGCCGGTCCCGGCCACCCCCAGCTCGCGGGCCACCCGCTGCGCGAGCATCGCCATGGCCCCCACCACCGCGCCGTCCCGCACCGCGTCGAGCGAGTCATGGTGCGCCTTGGGGATGACCAGCACGTGCACCGGCGCCTGCGGCGCGATGTCACGGAACGCGAGGCAGTCGGCGGTCTCGGCGACCTTCGCCGCGGGGATCTCGCCGCGGACGATCCGGCAGAAGAGGCAGTCCTGCACTAGTCGACTCCGTGGAGGTGGCGCGCGGCGAACGCCGGGTCCGCGCTGACGAGTTCGAGCGTCGCCCGTACCGCGGACAGGGCGCCCACGACGGCCGTCTCGAACCGGAGGATCTGCCGGCCAAGCGCGACGCGCTGGAATCCCGCGGCCTCCAGGGTCTCGCGCTCGAGGTCCTCGAACCCACCCTCCGGTCCCACCGCGAGCGTGACGGGCGGCATCGGCGCGCCGTCGTCGCGCGCGGCGGCGAGTGCGGGGGTGATGGCGCCGAGCAGCGAGGCGCCGCCCTGGTCGAGCACGAGGCGGATGCCGCTGGGACTCGCGGCGACGGCCTGCTCGAGCTGCGCCTCGGGGTACGGCGTCGGCAGCCAGGCGCCGCGGCTCTGCTCCAGCGCCGCAGCCATGCGCGCCCGCACGCGCTGCTGGAACGTGGGGCCCTCCCCGCGCGGGTTCACGTGCCGGCTCCGACGGTAGGCCACCGGTCGCCACGTCGTCGCCTCGAGTTCGGTCGCCTTCTCCGCGAGCCAGAGCATCCGGTCCTTGTCCGCGACCGGGACGAGGAGGTGCACCGCCGCCGCCGGCGCGACCTCCTGCGCGACGTCCACGCTGACGGAGGCGTGCCGCTTGGCGAGGAGCGTGATCACGCCCTCGCCGCGCATGCCGTGCCCGTCCACGAGCCCCACGCGCACGCCGCTCTCGAGCCGGCGCACCCGCATGTGGTGCGCCGCGTCCTCGCCGAGCGTGACCGTGGCACCGCTGACGAACGGGTCGTCCGTGACGAAGGTGGGGAGGCTCACGCGCGGAATCTCGTGCGACCCGCGGCGCGCCGCCACCGCGCGCCGCTACCGCGCGCCTACGGCGCCGGCCGCACCCGCACGCTCCACCACTGCTCTTCGGCGTCCTCCGCATCCACGCTCCAGCCGCCGGCGGCCAGCGCCTCGAGCATCCGTGGCCGCTCCTCCAGCAGGATCCCGCTCAGGATCACCACGCCGTCCGGCGCGAGCCCGGCCCGGATGAGCGGCAGCAGCGTGATCAGCACCGACGAGATGATGTTGGCGAGGATGATCCGCACGGGCGCCACCAGCGGCAGCAGGGCCTCCGCATCCCCCTCGAGCACCGCCACGCGGTCGGCGACGCCGTTGCGCGCGACGTTCTCCTCCGCGTTCGCGATCGAGTCGTGGTCATGCTCGATGGCGAACGCGCGGCCGGCGCCGAGCTTCACGGCGGCGATCGCGAGCACCGCGCTCCCCGCCCCCAGGTCGGCCACCGCGTCGCCGGCGCGGACGATCCCCTGCATCAGCCGCACGACCCCGCGCGTGGTGGGATGCTCGCCGGTGCCGAAGGCCATCGCGGGCTCGATGATCACCGTCGTGGCGGGGTCCGCGCCGTCCGCGAGCCAGGGGGGCGTCACGGTGAGGTCTCCCAGCCGGTGCGACGTGATCCGGTCGCGCCACCGCTCCGACCAGTCGACATCCTCGAGGGTGGTGTGCTCGGCTGCCAGAGCGTCGTCGGCGGCGCGCAGCGCGCGGACGAACGCCGCCACGTCATGCTCCGCCGGAAGGTGCGTCACCAGGCGCGCCCCGTCCTCCTGCACGCCTTCCGCCCCCGCAGCGAACATCGCCGCCGCGACCGCCTCCGCCCGCTCCGCCACGGAGGGCGTCACCTGCACCCTATGCCACAATGCCCCTCCCGTCCGTGCGGCTCGCGTGCATCCCGGCTCCTCCAGCCTATCCCGTGATGGCTTCCTTCATCTTGGCCCAGAAGCCCTTCTCGCGCTTCTCGGGCGGCTTGGCCTGCACCTCGCCCAGCTTCTCGAGCAGGCGCTCCTCCTCGCGGTTCAGCGACTGCGGCGTCCAGACCTGCACGCGCACGTGCAGGTCGCCCACGCCGCTCGCGTTCACGCGCGGCAGGCCGCGCCCGCGCAGCGTGAAGACCTGCCCGCTCTGCGTGCCCGCGGGGACCCGGAGCGAGAGCGGGCCCGTCACGCCGGGCACGTCGACATCGGCACCGAGCACCACCTGCGGGTACGTCACGAGCACCTCGCAGTAGAGGTCCTCGCCATCGCGCTCGAACCGGTCATCCTCGAGCACGTCGAAGACCACGATCACGTCCCCACGGGGGCCGCCCCGCACGCCGGCGTTGCCGACGCCGCGCAGGTGCATGTACTGCCCGCTCGAGACGCCCGGTGGCACCTTCAGGTCGATCGTGTGTTCGCCCCGCTGGCGCCCCTCGCCGCGGCACGAGCGGCAGGGCGTCGGGATCATCACGCCCTCGCCGCGGCAGGTGGGACACGGTGCGACGCTCACGAACTGGCCGAAGAAGCTCTGCTGCGCGCGCCGGACCTCGCCGTGGCCGCCACATGTCGTGCACCGCTGCGTCTGCGTCCCGGGCTCGGCGCCCACCCCGGTGCACCGCTCGCAGGGGTCGAGGAGCTTGAGCTTCACCTGCTTGGTCACGCCCGTGGCGACCTCGAGCATGGTGAGGTCGAGGTCCACCTTCACGTCCGCGCCGGCGCGCGGCCCGGACTGCGAGCGCCCCCCGCCCCCGCCGAAGAGGTCGCCAAGGCCGAAGTCCCGCATGAAGATGTTGAGGGCCTCGGACAGGTCCACGTGGTGGAAACCACCCGGCCCGCCGCCACCCCGCAGCCCGGCCTCACCGTACCGGTCGAACGCGGCGCGCTTCTGCGGATCGCGAAGGACGTCGTACGCCTCCGTGATCGCCTTGAACTTCTCCTCGGCCTCCTTCGACCCGCCATTCCGGTCGGGATGGTACTGCATCGCGAGCTTGCGGTACGCCTGCTTGATCTCGTCGTCGGAGGCGGTGCGGCTCACGCCGAGCGTTGCGTAGAAATCGGCCATAACGGGACGCCAAGGTGACCGGCCCCTGCCGAGGTGGCGGAGCCGCGTGGTAAGCTAACCCGTTGGGGGGCAAGGGCGGTGCCATCGTCAGCGTCGACGTGACGATGGTCGCGGGGTGCGCCTCCGTGACGGCGTCAGGATCGCCGGCCGGCCCGCCGAGAAGCCCCCGCGCGCCCGACCGAGGACATCCGGCGCGCGAATCCGGCGCCCGCCGCCGACGCCGTGCCGCCGCGGATGAGGCGAGCCCCCGTGCCCACCCGTAGCCGCATCGCGGCCCTGGCCGGCCTCAGGTCAACAGGTCCGAGACCAGCGACGACGTGTGCGAGACGAGCGAGATCACCTTCTCATAGGGCATGCGCGTGGGGCCGATCACCCCGATGACCCCTGCGAGGCTCCCCGCCCGGTACTCCGCCGTCACCAGCGTGAGCCCGCCCAGGAGCTGCGAGCCGTGCTCGTCGCCGATGGTGATCGAGACGCCAGGGGCCGAGGCGCGGTCGCGGAGCACCGCGGCGAGGTGCGACCGGGTCTCGGTGAGCGCGATGAGCCGCTTCATCTGCTCCCCGCTCGCGAACTCGGGCTGCTCGACGAGGACCGACGCCTGTCCCAGCACGACCGTCTCCTCCTCGCGCGGCGTCCCCACATCGAAGAGCTGGTCCCCTTCCTGCACGAAGATGTTGAGCAGCTCGGTCGCGCCGCCGCCGGGGCTGGCGTCCCGCAGGCGCGCGACCAGCGAGGAGCGGATCTCGGCGAGCGAGTGCCCCCCGAGCCGCTCATTGAGGACCTGCTGCACCACCGCGATCGCCTCATCGGCGATCTCGCCGCGGATCTCGATGAAGATCGTCCGCACGGTGCCGCCGCGGAGGGTCAGCACGAGGATGAGCTTCTCGGACGTGAGTCGGACCAGCTCGAGCCGCTGGAGGATGGTCTGGTCCAGCCGCGGTCCGAGCGCGAGGCCGAGCTCCTGGGTGAGGACGCCGAGCGACTGCGCTGCGCGGCGCAGGATGGTCTCGATCGCCGAGCCGCCGGCCCCGATCTCCTCCGCGAGGCGGTCGCGGTCGGCCACAGGAAGCGGCTCGACGCGCATGAGGGCATCCACGTACACGCGGTACGCCTTGTCGGTGGGAATGCGCCCGGCCGACGTGTGCGGATGGAAGAGGAACCCCTTCTCCTCGAGGTCGGCCATCGTGTTGCGGATGGTCGCGGGAGAGACCCCGATGCCGAAGCGGCGCGAGATGGTGCGCGAGCCAGCCGGCTCCGCGGTCTCCACGTAGGAGCGCACCACCGCCTCGAGCACGCGTCGTTCGCGTTCGGAGAGCTCCGGGATGCTCATAAGTCGAAGATTACGAACGACTTCGGAGCAAAGTCAAGTCGGCGGCGAGCGCATCGAGGCGCAGCCAACCCGTCGGCGTCAGCGTAAGACGGTCCCGATCGAGCGTACCCCACCCCTGCTCGACCCACCGAGTAACCGTCTTCATTTCTCTATCGTGGACACGGAGCCCATCCGACGTTCGGAGGCCAAGATAGACCGCCTCCGCGACGGCTTCGGCCTGACCGATCTCCTCCGCCCCCTCCACCGGATCCTCACCGGCCTCCACCCGCGCGATCCATCGGGCGAACGCCCGCTCATTCCAGCGCCGAACGTGGCCGTCGAACCCGTGTGCCGCCGGGCCCAGCCCCAGATAGGGGACGCCGGACCAATAGGCCGAGTTGTGCCGGGCGCGGCGGCCCGGCCGACCGTAGTTGGAGACCTCGTAGTGCTCGAACCCGGCCGCGCTGAGACAGCGATGGGCGGTGAGGAACTCCTCGGCGTACCGGTCCTCATCCGCCTCGCGGACTTGCCCGGATGCCGCCCAGCGACCAAGGGGGGTCCGAGGCTCCACGGTGAGCCCGTACAGCGAGAGGTGCGTGGGCTCTAGCTGCAGGGCACGGTCGAGATCCGCCGACCAGTCGCGTCCGAGCGCCGAGGGCAGTGCGAAGATCAAGTCCACGGAAACGTCCGCGATGCCCTCCCCTCGCAAGACCTCGACAGCAGCGGACACCGACTCGGCCGAATGTCCGCGGTGCATCCACTCGAGCGCTCCGCGATCGAAGGACTGGACTCCAAGCGAGACCCGGTTGACCCCCGCGGTGCGCCAGGCCCGGACCGATCCGGCGTCGATGTCCTCCGGGTTCGCCTCGACGGTGACCTCCGGTTCTCCACGCGATGTGGAAGCCTCTTCCACATCGAGCCGCTCCCGCAATCGGTGGACAAGTTCGGCGACCCCCGGACCCCCCAGACGCGACGGCGTACCGCCGCCGAGATAGAGCGACCTCAAGGGCTGCGGACCGATTCCTCGTGTTGCGACTTCCGCCATAATGGCGTCATTGAACGCAGCCACCGGGACCTCGCGCCGGACGGCGATCGAGAAGTCACAGTAGGAGCATCGCCGAGCGCAGAATGGCACGTGGATGTACACGTGCTGGTAGCCGCTCACGGTGGATTCGCGCTCTCCTGGCGATGTTGACAACTTGGTTCCTGTGGAAATGTTCACATGCCACTAGCCCAGGACCGAGCCCGATGCTCGAGCGGCAGCCGAGGCAGGGCGATGCCGAGCGAATCCACGCGATGAGAAGGACATGAAGTAACTTCTCAAACATCTCACTTTCATACACTTGGTTAATCTGATGTCATGTATGTAGTGAGATATCGATCCGGGCGTGGACCGAGCTCACGGCGGAGAGTGTTGCCTACCGAACCGGAGCATCAACGGCGACGATGCCCGGCGCCAGAATCCGATATTCGAGGAGCTTTTCCACACCTCGCTACCCCGCCCCAGAACGAATGATCTGGACCGCAACGAGGCCCCTTGGCGCGAGTGGTTCACCGTTCCCGATACCCCAGCCCATCGCGCGCCAGTCGCCCCTCGAGCTCGCCATCGAGGCAGTTCACTGCAATCAGCCGAAACGGCAGTTCATCGGCGTCCCAGCTTCGCGTGCTGTCTCCTGGTTCTCCCGCCTCGCCGCCCGCTTCGGCACCGTCGCCCGAGGCACGAGAACGTTCAATGGAAGTCGACGCAGCCCCATCAAATGGGTCGGCAGGCAATCCCTCGCCGTCGGTTGGCTTCGTGATCGAGGCGACCGATGTGGAGATCCCGAGGATCGCAAGCAAGTCGGCTGGCTCCGCGATCACCTGCGCGCCGTCGCGGATGAGCTGGTTCGAACCCGCCGACCACGCCTCGTCAATCCGGCCGGGAACAGCCGCGACCACCCTGCCCAGCTCCAGCGCCTGAGCCGCCGTGTTGATCGCACCCGACTTGAACGGCGCCTCGACAACCACCACGACCTGGCTCAGGCCGGCGATGATCCGGTTCCGCCGAGGAAAGCAGCCGGGCGTGGCCTTGGTGCCCGGTTCCATCTCCGAAACGACGGTCCCGCGATCACAGAGGAGCGTGTGGAGGGCCCGATGGGAGGCTGGGTAGGGGACGTCGACACCGGTGCCCTGCACCGCGATCGTGCGGCCGCCGGCGGCGAGTGCCGCCCGGTGTGCCGCCGCGTCGATTCCCCGTGCCATCCCCGACACCACGACCACGCCGGCCCGCGCGCAGAGCGCCGCCAGACGCTCGGCCGTCCGGATGCCGTACGGAGACGCCTCCCGGGTGCCGACCAGGGCGACATGCCGCGCGGGCGCGCCAGCGAGCGACTCGGCGTCGCCCAGGCACCAGAGTCCGGCGACCGGGCGCGAAAGCTCGCGCAGGCCGGCCGGCAGGGACGCGGCGTCGAGGCGCCTCGGGGCACCCTCGGCGCGTCCCGGACCGGTCATCCGCCGGCCTTCTTGAGCTCGAGCAGGCGGCTCCACCACCCCGACTTGAGCTCGTCCAGGCCAAGGCGGCCGGCCGCCGAGATGGCGAACAGCGCGAAGGCCTTCGGCGCCTCGATCTCGGGGATGTAGTGCTCGCCCAGCAGGTCGAGCTTGGTGAACACCACGCAATGCGGCTTGGCGGCCAGTTCGGCCGAGTACTGTTCGACCTCGCGGCGGAGCTGGTCGTACTCCGCCTGCCAGTCCATCGCGTCGATCGGGATGAGGAACGCGAGGATCCGGGTGCGTTCGATGTGGCGGAGGAACTGGAGTCCCAGACCCTTCCCCTCGTGGGCCCCCTCGATGATGCCCGGGATGTCGGCGACCACGAAGGTCCGCGAGTCGCTCAGCTGGACGACTCCAAGGTTGGGGGCCAGGGTGGTGAACGGGTAGTCGGCGATCTTGGGCCGGGCGGCCGAGATCACGGAGAGCAGCGTGGACTTGCCGGCATTCGGCTGGCCAACGAGCCCGATGTCGGCGATGAGCTTGAGCTCGAACTCGAGGGTGCGGACCTCCCCCTCCTCGCCCGGCTGCCACTCGCGCGGGGCCTGATGCGTCGCGGTGGCGAAGAACGCGTTCCCCTTGCCGCCCCGTCCGCCCTTGGCGACGCGCATCTCCTGGCCGTGCTCGAGGATCTCGCCGAGGCGCTCGCCGGTATCGCGGTCGCGGATCACCGTCCCGGGCGGGACCGGCAGCACGACGTCCTCGCCGGAGCGGCCGGTCTTGTTGGACCCCATGCCGTGCTCGCCCCGCTCCGCCTCCCAATGGTCCCGGTAGGTGAAGTCGAGCAGCGTGGAGAGGTTCGAGTCCCCGCGGACGAGCACGTCCCCGCCCTTGCCCCCGTCGCCGCCGTCGGGGCCGCCCATGGGGGTGAACTTCTCGCGCCGGAAGGAGGTGCATCCGGAGCCGCCGGTGCCGGCGGTGACGCGAACGGTCACGAGATCGATGAACACGACTGATGAAGGCTGGAGGATGGAGGAGGAAAGGTACTTCCTCCCAGGCCGACGTCGCGGTGCGCGCGGACCCGGTGGGTCAGTGCTTGCCGAGGACGCGTTCGAGCAGGAGGACGGCCCGTTCGTGGGCGTCGGGGTCCACGACCCCGCGCAGGGCCTGCAGCGCCCCGCGCAGTTCCTCCGGGGTGACGCCCGCGTGGAGCGAGCCGTGGAGGTGGGAATGCAGCTGGCGCTCCTGCTGCGCCGCCGCGCACGCCGCCACGATGCAGAGCTCCCGCATCCGGAGCGGGAGCCCGGGTCGCGAGAGGATCTTGCCGTACCCTTCCACCACCATCCACTCGTCCAGGGCCGGATGCAGCTCGGCCATGTTGTGCCGCAGCTTGTCGTAGAACCGGCCGTAGACCGTCGCGCACGTCCGTTCGCCCTCCGCCCGCCACCGCGCCAGGTCCGGTGCGCCGACCGCATCGGCCGCCGGGGCATGGGTGCCCGACACGCGCCGCCACTCGCGCATCGCGTTGAGCGTGCGCGGGAAGCCGCAGATCAGGTACGACTGGAGCAGCAGCTCCTCCACCCACGCCACCGGCGCGGCCGCGGCGATGCACTCCGCGGCTCCCTCGCGCATGGCCGCCTCGTCCGCCACCGCGATGCGCGCCGCGAAGCGCATCATCGCGGCCGTGACCGCATCGGGGGGGACGGTAGGGTGGGCGGCGTGGCCGAGCGACATCAGGTCAGTGCGCGGCGGCGCGAATGCCCGCGGCCACGGCGCGGACCATGCCCACATGCTCGCCGCGCGTGTTGCGCACCGGACGGCTCGCGAACTCCGCGAGGCGCGGCGGCAGCTCCGCCGGCAGCACGCCGAGCTGCTGCAGCGCCGTGAGCACCGCGATGTGCTGCGCCCGGAGCGCGCCGTCCTCCACCTTGAGCGCGAGCCCGAGTCCCAGCGCCGGGACCGAGACCGAATGCACGCCCTCCGCGCCGACCTTCGCGATCACCGCGCCGTCCGTCTCCTGCAGCAGGGCGGTGTCGAATCGGTCGGTGCCGCCCAGCAGGTGCGGATGCGCGCGGACCGCGGCCGCGATGCGCGCGGGCACCTCCTCCCCGGCGTGCACTGCGCGCCCGAAGCGGGAGTAGGCGAGGGCCATGCGGTCGAGCGCGAGCGCCATGACGGCGACGCCGCATCCGTCGACCCCGACGGGGAGGTCATCGAGCGGGACCCCGGTCCAGGACGAGACCTCGCCGAGGCAGCCGCGCTGCACCGGGTGGTCCGGCTGCTCGTAGCCACGCGTCGCCCACCCGGCGGTGCGGGCCCGCGCGAGCATGGCGGCGTGCTTGCCCGAGCAGTTGTTGTGGAGGCGCGTGAGCGGCGCCCCGCTCTCGCGCCAGAGGCGGGCCCCGCGACTGGAGAGGGGTTCATGCGGCCCGCAGGCGAGGTCGCCCTCCTCGAGGCCGATCGCCGTGAGCATCCGCGCCGCGATCGCCACATGCTCGGGTTCGCCGCCGTGGGACGCGCAGGCGAGCGCGAGCTCCTCCGCCCCCCAGGCCAGCTTCTCGAACCCGCCCGACGCGACGAACGGCATCACCTGGAAGAACTTGGCGCAGGACCGCCACATCGTGACGAGCTGCGCGTCGCGCGCGGCGCCCACGAGCACCTCGTCGGCGCCGACGACGGCCGCGTGCACCCGGTGCGTCGATTCGACGACATCGGCGCGGGTGACTTCGACGTCGAGGTTGAGGGCGAGCATGCCGGGAAAGCTAAGGGGCCGATGGCGGAAGGCGGATGGCGGAGGGCTGGGGACCCACGAGCGCGAGCAGGCCCTCGCGCGTATTCAGCTCCGGCGCCTCGAGCACCGCCTCCAGCAACCGCGCGAGCGTCTCGCCGATCGCCCGCCCGGCGGCGACGCCGGCCTGCCGCAGGTCGTCGCCGTCGACGGCGAGGTCGCCGAGGGTGATCGGATCGCGCCAGGCGACGCGCATGGCGCGGCGGTAGAGGGCGAGCGCGCGGCGGCGCGCCGCGGGGGCGACCTGGCCCTCCGCGGCTGCGCGCGCCCAGAGGAGCCGTGCGACCGCCGGCAGGTCGAGGCGACCGACGCGCGCGACGGCGCGGCGCAGCGCGGCGCCGTCGAGTGCGCCGTCGAGCGCGCCGTCGACGGCCAGCGTCGCCACGGCCTGTGCCAGCGCCACCGCCGTGCGCGCCTCGACGTTCGAGTACTTGAGCGCCTTGAGCGTGCGGTCGAGGTCGCGCGGCGGCGCGACGCCCGGCTCGACGAAGAGCGCCGCCAGCCGCAGCGCGCGGCGGGCCGGGCGCCCGGGGAGGCCCGGGCGCGCGAGGTGGTCGATCGCCGCGAAGCGCGCCGCGGGCGCATCGGCGAGGGAGGGCACGAGCGCGGCGAAGATGCCCGCCTCGCGGTACCGCTCCAGCGTGCGGGAGGGGAGCGCCACCTGCTCCATCACCTTCTCGAGCTCCTGCTTCACGCGCTCCATGGAGAGCCGCCCGAGATGCGGCGCGCTCTCGCGGATCGCCTCCCAGGTGTCGGGCGCGATGCGGAAGTCGAACCGGCCGGCGAACCGGATCGCGCGCAGCGCGCGCAGCCGGTCCTCGCGCATGCGCGCGCGGGCGTCGCCGACGCATCGGACGATCCCGGCCTGGAGGTCGGCGCGCCCGCCGAAGGGGTCGCGGACCTCGAGCCGCTCGGCGTGCACCGCGATCGCGTTGATCGTGAAGTCGCGGCGCGCGAGGTCCTCGTCGAGCGAGGCGCCGAACTTCACCACGGCGTGGCGGCCGTCGGTCTCCACGTCGTGCCGGAAGGTCGTCACCTCGTGCAGGACGCCGTCGCGGTCGAGCACGCCCACGGTGCCGAAGGCGAGCCCCACGGGCACCGTCCGCTTGAACAGCCGCTGCACCTGCTCCGGCCGCGCCGAGGTGGCGATGTCCCAATCGAGGGTCTCGATCCCGAGCAGCGCATCGCGCACGGCCCCGCCCACGCACCACGCCTCGTGGCCGGCGGCCTCGAGGGTTCGGCACAGGGACTTGATGGCGGCGGGGGGATCGAGAGGGGGCATCGAGGAAAGATGAACGAGAGCGGACGAATGTTGGAGGAGGAAGGATGGAGGATGGAGGATGAATGATGGGGGCTCGACGGCACCGTGCGGCCGCCCTCGCCCGTCCGCTGCACGCTGCCTCCTGCCATCTGCCATCTGCCATCTGCCATCTGCCTACTGCCTACTGCCTACTCCCCACCGTCCCCACCACCAACCCGCCCAGGATCACCCCACCCCCCACCATAGTCCACGCACTGGGCGTCTCCGCGATGCTCGGCAGCAGGAACGCCAGGAGCGTCGCCCCCACCGGCTCGGCCAGGATCGCGAGGCTCACCACGTAGGCGGGCACGTAGCGCAGGCTCCAGTTGAAGCCGGTGTGCCCGAGCAGCATGGGGCCGAGCGCGATGCCGGCGAAGATCGCGAGGTCGCGCGGGGGCTGCGGCCAGAGTGGCACCCCGAGCGCCGCCGCGAGCGCCAGCACCACGCCGAAGCAGGCCCCATAGACGACGAAGACGTATGGCCAGAGCGAGAGCCGCTGGCGGAGCGAACGGCCGGCCACGTAGTAGAGCCCGACCGTCACGGCTCCGATGACCGCGAGCAGGTCGCCGAGCAGCGCGTTGGACGCGGCACCGCCCCGCCCCGCATCGCCGACGCCGATGAGCACCGCACCGGCCATCGCGACGACGAGCCCCCACACCTGCTGCTGCGTGGGCCGCTCATGCAGGAGCAGCGCGGAGGCGGTGACGATCACCACCGGGTGCAGGTTCACCAACACCACGCTCGCGGCCACGGTGGTGAACGCGAGCGACGCGATCCAACTCCAGAAGTGGAGGGCGAGCATCGCCCCCGCGCCCACGGCGAGGAGGAGGTCGCGGGGCGAGAGCGTGCGGAGCTCGCGCCAGCTGCCGGTGCCGCTGAGGAACACGGCGATGACCACGAGCGCGAGGCCGAGCCGCCAGGCGGCGATCGCGAGCGGCGCGGCGGTCGAGAGGCGGGCCAGCGGCCCGCTCACCGAGATCCCGGCGATGGCCACGGCGAGCACGAGCGGGAGGGCCTTGGGCAGCGGCGGACGCGTCACGGAGAGTGGGATCGAGGAGCGCCCGCGGACCGCCAGACCATCGCCCACGGCGTGCCGGAGGCGCGCCCGCGGTGTGGCGAGGCCCAGTGGGCGGGCGCCGCCAGTTTACGCATCTTTCCCGCCATGCCGAAAGCCCTGATCCCCCGCGAGCGGCTCGTCGCACTCCTCGACGCGCCCGCGCGCCGCGCGCTGCGCCTCGCCATCCTGGGCGATGCGATGCTCGACGTCTACCTGCGCGGCGACGTCGATCGCATCTCCCCCGAGGCCCCGGTGCCGGTGGTGCGCGTGCGCGAACGGAAGCAGGCCCTCGGGGGCGCGGCCAACGTGGCGCAGAACGCCGCCGCGCTCGGCGCGCGCACGGAGCTCGTCGCGGCGGTCGGCAGCGACCTCGCCGGGGCCGAGCTGCGGACGATGCTCGCCGCGCTCGGGGCCGACACGCGAGGGCTCATCACTACGGCGCGCCCGACCACGACCAAGACGCGGGTGGTGGCGCGCGGCCAGCAGGTGGTGCGCGTGGACGAGGAGGTCGACGCCGACCTCGCGGGCGCGGAGGTGGCGGCGCTCGAGGCGGCGCTCGACCGCGCGGTGGCCGAGGCCGACGCGCTGGTGCTCGAGGACTACAACAAGGGCGTGCTCGTGGAGCCCGTGATCCGCCGCGCGATCGCCGCCGCGCGCGCACGGGGCATCCCGGTGGTGGTCGACCCCAAGTACCGGAACTTCTTCGCCTACGCCGGCGCGACCATCTTCAAGCCGAATCGCCGCGAGCTGGAGGCCGCGCTCGGCGCGGCGGTGGACCTCGAGCATCCCGAGGCCCTGCCGGCCGTGCTCGCGCGCCTGGGCGCGGAGCGGCTGCTGCTCACGCTCAGCGAGCGCGGCATGGCGCTCATCGAGCCCGACGGGCGCATCCACCGGATCCCCACCACCGCGCGCGAGGTATTCGACGTGGTGGGCGCGGGTGACACGGTCACCGCCTACCTCGCAGGGATGCTGGCGGCGGGCGCGACCCCGTTCGAGGCGGCGGTGATCGCGAACTTCGCGGCGGGCGTGGAGGTCGGGAAGGCAGGGGCCGCGACGGTGAGCGCGGGCGAGGTGCTCGAGGCGTACGATGCCGACTGAGGCGTGGCGGCCGCGGGAGATCGAGGCGCTCTTCCTCGGCCAGGCTGGCGTCCGCCTGCGGATCGGCGGGCTGACCATCTACGTCGATCCGTACCTCACGGACGCCGTCGCCGAGCGGTTCGGCGAGGCGCTGCATCGGCTCGTGCCCTCGCCACTCGCCCCGGCGGACGTGACCGACGCCGACTGGGTGCTCATCACCCACGAGCACCTCGACCACCTCGAGCCCCAGACGCTGCGCGAGATCGCCCGGCGCTCACCGGGGGCGCAGTTCGTCTGCCCCGCCCCGTGGATCGGCGCGCTGCAGGAATGCGGGATCCGCCGGGAGCGGATCCTCCGGGCGCAAGAGGCGTGGATCCCGCTCGCCCGCGAGGTCTCGGTGCACCCCGTGCCGGCGGCGCACCCGACGATCGAGCGCGACGCCGAGGGCGAGCTGCTGCGCGTGGGGTACGTCCTCCAGGTGGACGGCCGGCGGATCTACCACGCGGGCGACACCTCACCCGACGAGGCGATCGTGCGCGCGGTGCGCGCGTTCGAGCCGATCGCCACGGCGCTCATCCCGGTCAACGAACGCAACCACTATCGGGAGCGCGCGGGCATCCTCGGCAACATGTCGGTGCGCGAGGCGTTCGCCTTCTGCGAGGAACTGGGCGCGCGCACGCTCGTGCCGATCCACTGGGACCTCTTCGCACCGAACTCGGTCCTGCCCGAGGAGATCACGCTGCTCCACGGTCGGCTCGCGCCGCCGTTCGCGCTGCGGTTCGCGCCCGAGACACTCTAGCGCGGAGCACCGAGGCGGCCGGCTGCGGCTTCCTTGGGCGCGGCGCGCACGCTCGCGCCCGCCGGGCGCCTCAGGCGGGGTCGTGCAGCCGCGCGGCGACGCCCCCATCCACGCGCAGTTCGGCCCCCGTGACGAAGCGCGCCTCGTCGCTCGCGAGCCAGACCGCCGCCGCCGCGATCGCGGCGGGCGCGCCGATCCGGCCGGCCGGGTGCGCGGCGGCGAGCGCGGCCCGCGCCGCCGGGCTGGCCGCCATCCCCGCCTCGAGCATCGGGGTCGCGATCGCGCCCGGGCTGATCGCGGTGA
>CAZPJF010000027.1:0-17486 GCA_964586095.1 uncultured Gemmatimonas sp.
GGACCAACGTCGGACTCGCGGCCACGCGGCAGATCTCGGCGGTGCGCGTGCATCCAGCCGACCCGAACCTGGTGTACGTCGCCGCGCAGGGCGACCGATGGAAGGGCACGGCCGAGCGCGGCATCTACCGCTCCCGGGACGGCGGCGCGACCTGGACGCTCGTCCTCAAGGGCGTCAACGAGACGAGCGGTGCGAGCGACCTCTCGATGGATCCCACCAACCCGCGCATCCTCTACGCCGCGTTCTGGGACCACCAGCGCCGCCCGTGGTACGTGCGCTCCGGCGGTCCCGGCAGCGGGATCTGGAAGTCGACCGATGGCGGCGACACCTGGACGCGGCTCGCGCAGGGCCTGCCCGCGCTCATGGGCAAGGTGGGCGTGGCCGTCTCCCCCGCGAATCCCGATCGCGTCTTCGCCATCGTCGAGGCCGAGCAGGGCGGCCTCTACCGGTCGGACGACGCCGGCCGTACCTGGCGCCGCCTCTCCGGCGACCGCCTCATCCAGACGCGGTCCTGGTACTACATGAAGGTGTTCGCGGATCCGCGGAACGCCGACGTGGTGTGGGTGCTCAACGCCCCGATCATGCGGTCGATCGACGGCGGCGCCACCTTCGCCACCGTGCCCGCGACGCACGGCGACAACCATGCGCTCTGGATCGACCCCGCCGACCCGCGCCGGATCATCAATGGCAACGACGGTGGCGCCTCGATCTCCCTCGATGGCGGCCGCAGCTGGAGCACGCAGGACAACCAGCCCACCGCGCAGTTCTACCACGTCACCGTCGATGACGACTTCCCCTACAAGCTCTACAGCGGCCAGCAGGACAACTCCTCGGTCGTGATCCGCAGCCGCGGGCTCGGCGGGTCCATCTCGGTGCGCGACTGGTGGGATGGCGCCGGCTGCGAGAGCGCGAACATCGGCGTGAGCGCCACGGCCCCGCGCTTCGTCTACGGCGGCTGCTATCAGGGGCTCATCGACGAGCTCGACCAGGAGACCGGCGTCACGCGCGACATCATGCCGTGGCCGGAGATGAACCTCACCGAGCCCACCGACCGCACGCGGTACCGCTTCAACTGGACCGCACCCATCGTCGTCTCGCAGCACGATCCGAACGTGATCTACCACGGCGGCAACGTGCTCTTCCGCACCACCGACCGCGGGACGTCCTGGCGCCCGGTCTCACCCGACCTCACGCGTGACGACCCGCAGCGCCAGGGGTGGGGTGGCGGGCCGATCACGAACGAGGGCGCCGGCGGGGAGGTGTATGGCACGATCTTCGTGATCCACGAGTCGCAGCACGATGCGCGCACCGTCTACGTCGGGACCGACGATGGCCTCGTCCAGCTCACGCGCGACGGCGGGGCGACCTGGACGAACGTCACGCCACCCGCCGCGGGCGATGGCCTCGTGAATGAGATCGAGGTCTCGCCGCATGACCCGGCGACGGTGTGGGTCGCCTTCCGCAGGGATCGCGTCGGCGACCCCACGCCGCACGTCTTCCGCTCCACCGACTTCGGCCGGACCTGGACGCGGCACGTCGAGGGCCTCAAGGAGGGCGAGGTCGTGCGCGTGGTCCGCGAGGACCCGGAGCGCCGGGGCCTCCTCTACGCCGGCACCGACGGCGGGGCCTGGTTCTCGCTCGACAACGGCGCGCGGTGGCACCGGTTCACGGGCATGCCGGTGGTGCCGGTCACCGACCTCGAGGTCCGGCATGGCGACCTCATCGCGTCGACCGAGGGGCGTGCGTTCTGGATCCTCGACGACCTCGCGCCGCTCCGGCAGCAGTCCGTGGAGGTCGCGAACGCGCCGCTCCACCTCTTCGCACCGCGCCCCGCGATCCTGCTCGCGGGGGGCGGCGGCTTCGGCGGGGGTGGCGGCGCGAACCGCGTCGGCCGGAACCCGCCGACGGGCGCGACGGTGCATTATCGGCTCGCGACGGCGCCGGACTCGTCGACCGCCGTCACGCTCGAGTTCCTCGATGCGCGCGGCACCGTGCTGCGCACCTACTCGAGCCGCACGGGCACCGGGCCGGCGCGGCTCCAGCCGCGTGCGGGGCTCAACAGCTTCACATGGGACCTGCGGCGCGACGCCCCCACCACCCTGCAGGGGGTCACGCTCTTCGGCGCCCCCAGCGGGGGCGGCGCGCGCGTGCTCCCGGGCCGCTACCAGGTCCGCCTGACCGTCGGCGGGGCGGCGCGGACGCAACCCCTCGAGGTCCGGCAGGACCCGCGCGTGGTCGTCCCCGCCGCGGTGCTCGCCGAACGCGATTCGCTGGCGAACGTCCTCGTGACGCGCATCGGCGAGATCCATGACGCGGTCCTCCGCGTGCGCGACGTGA
This sequence comes from uncultured Gemmatimonas sp., assembly GCA_964586095.1. Lineage (GTDB taxonomy): Bacteria > Gemmatimonadota > Gemmatimonadetes > Gemmatimonadales > Gemmatimonadaceae > Pseudogemmatithrix. Next base: position 2,338 of record CAZPJF010000027.1, read on the forward strand.
AGGCCCAGGTGGGCGGCATCGTCACGCGCACGGCCGGCGACGCCATGGCCGACACGATCGCCGCCGAGGGACGCCGACTCACGGCGAAGGCGGACACGCTCGACCCGCGGATGACCACCAGGGCGGGGAACGGCCAGGACATCATCAACTACGCGAACGGCATCAATGGCCAGTTCGGCTTCCTCCTCGGCCAGATCGAGGGGAACCCCGGGCTCACCGTGCACATCAAGGAGCGCCTCGCGGAGCTGGAGCGCGCATGGAGCGCGCTCCGCGCGGAGGTCGAGGCGTTCGAGACGACCGACGTCCAGCGGTTCAACGCGCTCCTCGAGCGCGCCAACGTGCCGGGCCTGATCGTGCCGAGGCCGAAGCCCAAGGTCGTCATGTAGCCGGCCGCGGTCCCGGATGCGCGAAGCGCCCCGGTGGTCCCTGACCACCGGGGCGCTTCCCTGCCCGTCCCCGCGCTCAGCCGATCGCCGCTTCGAGCTGCTCGAGCCCGGCCTTCAGGTCGGCGCGCGTCATCACCAGTGGCGGGAGCAGCCGCAGCGTGTGGTCGCCCGCCGAGACGATGATGAGCCCATGGTCGAGCGCGCGCCCGACGACGTCCTTCGCCGGGTCGGTGACATCCACGCCCCACATGAACCCGCGGCCGCGCACCGCGCGCACCTTGGGCGAGCGCTGCTTGATCTTGAGCAGCTGCGCCCCGAGCCACTTCCCCTCGGTCGCCACGTGCGCCAGGAGGGCCGGGTCGTGCAGCCGGTCGAACACGTGGTTCGCGACGTGCGCCACGAGCGGGCCTCCCCCGAACGTCGTGCCGTGGTCCCCGGGCTGCATCACCGCGCCGACGCGCTCCGTCATGAGGACCGCGCCCATCGGCAGGCCGGCGGCCATCGGCTTCGCGACCGTCAGCAGGTCGGGCGTGATGCCGAACTGCTCGTACGCGAAGAAGGTCCCCGTGCGGCCATAGCCGCACTGGATCTCGTCGAGGATCAGCAGGACGTTCCGCTCGGCGGTGAGCGAGCGCAGCTCGCGGACGAAGCCCGCATCGAGGACCCGCACGCCCCCCTCGCCCTGCACCGGTTCCAGGATCACGGCGCAGGTCGTCTCGTCCGAGATGACCCGCGCGAGCTCCGCGATGTCGCGCTCGTGGATGTGGATGCCGCCCGCGAGCGGGCGGAACGCGTTGCGGTACTGGGGGCGATCGGTCGCCGCGACCGTGCCGAAGAGGCGGCCGTGGAAGGCGCCGCGGAGCGAGAGGATCTCATGCTTCGCGACCCCGCCCTCGAGCTTGCCCCACTTCCGCGCGACCTTGAAGGCCCCCTCGTTCGCCTCGGCGCCCGAGTTGCAGAAGAAGACGCGGTCCGCGAACGAGGCCGCGACCAACTTGTCGGCGAGGCGCTCCCCGGGTTCCGTGCGGAAGAGGTTCGAGGTGTGGATCAACCCCGTGTCGAGGGCCTCGAGCATCGCCTGCTTGACGCCGGCATCGTTGTAGCCGAGCGCGTTCACCGCGATCCCGGCGGCGAAGTCGAGCCAGCTGCGCCCGTCGGCGTCGTACAGCCGCACGCCCTCGGCGCGCACCAGTGGCATCGGCGCGCGGCGGTAGAGGCCAAGGAGGGCGTCGGTCTGCAGCGGAGTGGCCACGGTCATGTACGGTCCCGACTGGTGGTGGAATGCAGCGTGATGGCGGTGCCGACGGACGCGTCGGTGATCCCCTCGAGCGAAGCGATGCGGACGCGCCGCACGCCGTTGCGCAGTGCTTCGACCGCCGCCTCGAGCTTGGCGAGCATGCCGCCCTGCACGACGCCGCGGGACGCGAGGCCCGCGATCGCCGCGGAGTCGATCGCGCGAAGGGGCACTCCATCCTCGAGGACCCCCGGCACGTCGGCGACGAAGAGCAGCTCATCCGCGCCGAGACCGGCGGCGATCGCGGCGGCGGCATCGTCGCCGTTGACGTTGAGGCCGAGCGCGTCGGGCGAGTGGCGGTCGCGTGCCAGCGGCGAGATGACGGGGACCCAGCCCGCGTTGAGCAGGTCGGCGATCAACGTCGCGTCGGCGATCACGTCCCCGCCGACGCGTCCGAACGCGGCGTCGGTGACGGTGGCGGTGAGCAGGTCGCCATCCTCGCCGCTCACGCCCACCGCGCGCACCCCCGCGGCGCCGAGCTGGGCGACCAGGCGCTTGTTCACCGTACCCGAGAGGATCATCCGGACCGCCTCGAGGTCCGACGTACTCGTGACGCGACGCCCGTTCACGAATGTCGGTTCCCCGCCCAGCCGCCGCTGGAGGGCGCTCACCTCGTCGCCGCCGCCATGGACGACGACCATCCGGGCGCCCTCCGCGGCGACCGCGGCGGCAAGGCGCGTCATGAGCTGCGGGTCGCCCTGGGCGCGACCGCCGATCTTCACGACGCGCACCACGACGTTCGCGCTCACGTGCGACGCGACATGCGCTCCGCGTGCCTCGCGTGCGTGCAGCGGGGAGTGGATCGCATCGGTCCGGCGCCGCTGGCCGCTCATGACGGGAGCCCCAGCGTCTCGGGGAGGCCGAGCATGAGGTTCGCGTTCTGCACGGCCTGCCCGGCGGCGCCCTTCATGAGGTTGTCGATCGCACTGAACACCTGCAGCGTGGGCGTGCGCACGCCGGCCACCGGGCGGACCGTGAGACGCACGACATTCCGGTGCTGGACGTGCCGCAGCTCCGGGAGCTCGGTCTCGACCTCGATGAACGGCTCGTCCGCGTAGCGGCGCCGCCAGGGAGCCAGCAGGTCGCCCAGCGGGCGGACCAGCGGCACCGTGATCGTCGAGAGGATCCCGCGCGCCACGGGCAGGAGATGCGGGGTGAAGAGGAGGTCCGCGTCCACGCCGAGTTCCGCCGTCAGCGCGCGCATCTCCTTGAGATGCCGATGCTCGTTGCCGACGCCGTAGGCGCGGTAGTTCTCCGTCACCTCACCGAAGAGCAGGTCGAGCCGCGGCGAGAAGCCCGCACCGCTCACGCCGCTCGCGGCCGAGATGTCGATCGTCGCGCCGGGTGCGACCAGCCCCTCCTCGTAGAGCGGGAGGAGGGCGAGCAGTGCCGAGGTCGGGTAGCAGCCGGGGTTCGCCACGCACGCCGCGCCGCGCACCGCATCGCGACGCAACTCGGTGAGACCATAGGGGATGCCGGCACTCGCGCCGTTCCCGATGCGCAGGTCGGCCGAGAGGTCGACGACCTGGATGCCTTCCCCCCGCACGCGGGCCACCCACTCCGCGCTCGTTCCATGCGGAAGGGCCGAGAACACCAGGGCGGCGTCGCGCAGTCGCACGTCATCCGTGGCGGCGAATGTGACGCGACCGCCGCCAACCAGATGGGCGGTCTCGCCACGCTGCGAGTTGGCGGTGGCGTACGCGAGCGTGAGTCCCGGATGCCGCTGCACGAGGGCACAGAGCTCGCGCCCGGCGTAGCCTGACGCGCCGAGGATGCCGACTGGAATCTTATGCACGATTAATGCATACTAATGCCGCCGGCGCATGTCAACGCTTTCCTTACGGGTTCCGCCCGTCCGTGCTAGACTGCGGCAACCCGGAGACCATCCCGTGACGGCCAGCAAACGCGACCGCCAGCACGCCATCCTCGAGCTCATCGGCACCCGCGAGATCGGGAGCCAGGAGGAGCTCCGCCAACTGCTCCACAATCGCGGCTGGGACGTCACCCAGTCGACGCTCTCGCGCGACCTGCGGGACCTGCGCATCGCCCGCATCCCGACCGACCACGGGCTCCGCTACGTGGTCAGCGAGACCGGGAGTGAGGAAGCGGGACGCGCGCCGCTCGCCTCCATCCTCCCGCAGCTCCTCGTCCGGCTCGACGGCGTGAGCCACATGATCGTCGTGCGGACCGTCGCCGGCGGGGCGCAGACCGTCGCGCACGCCCTCGACCGGGAGTCCAGCACCGACATCCTCGGCACGATCGCCGGGGACGACACCATCCTCATGATCTGCCGGAGCGAACAGGCGCGCGAGCGCGTGGCCCGTCGCCTCGCCGCCCTCGGCAAGCGCTCGTCCTGACCTTTCGACCTCTACGCATGTTTATGCGGTATTCGAATCCCGTGTTCCAGCCGACTCCGTGTGTCCCGCACCTCGTTGGAGGCGTGCGATGAGCGGCGCCGACCACAAGCTCTGGGGCGGGCGCTTCGCCGGCGGTCCGGCGCCCGAACTCGAGGCCGTCAATCGGTCGATCACCACCGACCTGAGGCTCTGGCCGTTCGATGTGCGCCTCTCGCAGGCCTGGGCGCGCGGGTTGGCCACCGCAGGCGTTCTCAGCGCGGAGGATGCGGGGACCATCGTCGCCGGGCTCGATCGGGTCGCCTCGCGGATCGCCGGAGGCGAGCAGCCGATCTCCTCCGACGAGGACGTGCACACCTTCGTTGACCGGCTGTTGCACCAGGAGGCGGGCGAGCCGGCCAGCCGACTGCACACCGGTCGCAGTCGCAACGATCAGGTCGCCACCGGCACGCGGCTCTGGGCGATGGACGCCGTCGACCGGATCCGGGAGATGGTGCGGCTGGTCCAGCGGGCGCTGCTGAGTCAGGCCGAGTCGCACGTGGACGCGGTGATGCCCGCGTACACGCACCTGCAGCGCGCCCAGCCCGTCTCCGTCGCGCACTGGTTGCTCTCGCACTTCTGGCCGCTGGAGCGCGATCTGGCCCGGTTGTCCGAGGCCCGCGCGCGCGCGGCCACTCTCCCGCTCGGATCGGGGGCCATCGCCGGCTCCGCATTCCCGGTGCCGCGTGACCAGATCCGGGCCGACCTCGGCTTCGACCGCCTGTCCCAGAACTCCATTGACGCGGTCGGGGACCGGGATTTCGTCGCGGACCTGCTCTTCGCTCTCGCCGTGTTGGGTGCCCATCTCTCGCGCCTCGGTGAGGACCTCATCCTGTTCGGCTCCAGCGAGTTCGGCTTCGTGCGGTTCGGGGACGCGTTCTCCACGGGCTCCTCGATGATGCCACAGAAGCGGAACCCGGATGCGCTCGAGCTAGCACGGGGTGCCGGCGCGCGGATGCTCGGCGACCTCACGGCGCTCCTTGCGACGTTGAAGGGGCTCCCCAGCGGGTACAACAAGGACCTGCAGGACGACAAGCGGGCGCTGTTCGATGCGGTCGACGGCATGACGCTCCTGCTGCCGGCCGTGGCCGGGTCGGTCGCAACGCTCTCGTTCGATCGCGCCCGAATGCGTGCCGCGGTGACGAGTTCCATGATGGCGACCGACCTGGCCGACTACCTCGTCCGCAAGCGGGTCACCTTCAGGGAGGCGCACGGCGCGGTCGGGCGCCTGGTGCGTGAGGCCGAAGAGGCCGGAATCGAGATGACGGAGCTGCCGGTCGAGCGATTCAAGGCCGCGCATCCAGCGTTCGAGGCCGACGTACTGCGCGAGCTCGATCCGGCGACATCGCTCGAACACAGAGAGCTGCCCGGCGGCACTGGACTCGCCTCCGTGCGCGCGCAACTCGCCTCCGCGCGGAGCTTGATCACGTGATTCCGCGGGGGGAGTTCTGCTCCGCAGGCGTGACAGGTGATATTCTACGTGGTAGAATACTTGCTCGCGGCAGATGGCCGTCTCAGCCGCGGCATGAGTCAGCGACCGAGCATCCTTTCAGAAGCCGCGGCGCCTGAACTTGAGGAATCGCTCAACATACTGCCGTCAAACGATTTCCGTTCAGCGCTGATTATATCCCATCATTGAGGATATTATGAGAGCGGTCACCGTTACAACTGCCGCGGCGGCATTCGGGGTCGACAGAAAGACCATCGATAACATCTTGGCCAGGCTCGACCGTGATGGCAGTGACCGCGGCAGACAGGGCGTGGAGCGGCGCATTCCGGTCAGCGCACTGCCGGCGCTTCGGCTCACCGCCGAGTTGATGGCGGAGTTCCGCATGCCGGTCAGGTCGGCGCACGCGCTCGCCGTTGAGCTCCTGTCGCGCGAGGAGACCCTGCGCGGGCCGGTGCGACTGTCGGTCGACCGCGGCGCCCTCTCCCGCGAGCTCGACCAGCGGCTGAGCCTCGCCATCGAGAGCGTGGTTCGCCGCCCCCGGGGCCGTCCCTCCAACGCGTCACGGGAGATGGGCTGACCAACGTTCACGAGAGGCAGCTCCCAAAGCAAAGGGCGCCCGGAGCCGAAGCTCCGGGCGCCCCTCGATCGTGCCGGCGTGGCTTACGAAACCTTCGAGACGTTCTCGGCAGCCGGGCCCTTGGCCCCCTGCACGATGTCGAACTCGACGGCGTCGCCCTCAGCGAGCGACTTGAAGCCGGAACCCTGGATCGCGCTGTAGTGCACGAAGCAATCCTTGGTGCCGTTGTCCGGGGTGATGAACCCGAAGCCCTTCGCGTCGTTGAACCACTTCACCTTGCCGGTCGTACGCATTCCCTACTCCTGATTTGGTGATTGTCGCCGGGAGCGGAACGCGCCGACCCTGCACAATCGAGATCACGGGACGAAAAAGATCCCCCGTGCTGGACCATCCCCCGGAGAGTCCGGTGGACCCAAAGAAGCTAAGGCGAGCCTGTCGAGCCCGCAATGCCCCCCCACGCGTGCCCTACCGGAAGACCGCCGGGCCGGTGCTTCGCCAGCGACGGTCAAGGCAGGGGTGGGGCGTCCGTCCCTTCGACGCGGCGATACGACTTCACGAAGTACGGCGTGTCGCCGAAGCAGCTCGTGGGAACGCCCCGGTGTTCGTCGTACTGCACCGCGACGCGCCCCTGCCCCATGTCGTCCGTGAGCGCCCGCGCGAGCGAGTCACTGCGGATGGTGAACACGAAGATCTGCGGCGAGACCCCAGGGGCCGTCGCCATGGCGAGCTCCCCCTCCCACGTCTTGCAGAGCCACCCCTTCTTCGAGAGCTTCTGCACGTAGCCCGTCCGGGTGCCCGTCGAGTAGGAGTAGCTCAGGGCGATCGCGGACCAGAGTGCGAGCCCCGCCGTCGGCAGGCCGACGAGCGCCAGGAGCGTCAGTTTCCCCCAGTGGCGCCGCGCGAAGCCGGGCGTGGGTCGGGCCGATTCGCCGGTCGCGGCGGTGCCGGCGGCGGCGGGAGTCTCGTCGGGCGAGGACATGGGCGGGGGTGCGAGGGAGGGAGGAAACGCGAATACGATAGTAAGTTGTTCGTCGTACACGCCACCGGTCCACCCTCAGCCACCCGACGTCCGTGACCCCCTTCAAGCCGCGCCGACAGACCGTCACCGCCGACATCGGCGGCGTCCTCGTCGGGTCCGCTCACCCCATCGTCGTGCAGTCGATGACGAACACGGACACGGCCGACGCGGCGGCCACCGCGGCACAGGTCGCTGCGCTCGCGCACGCGGGCTCGCAGCTCGTGCGCATCACGGTGAACAACGACGCGGCGGCCGAGGCGGTCCCCGAGATCGCCCAACGCCTCGCGGACATGGGCGTGCGGGTCCCCATCGTCGGCGACTTCCACTACAACGGCCACCTGCTCCTGCGGAAGTTCCCCCGCACCGCCGAGCGGCTGGCCAAGTACCGGATCAACCCCGGCAACGTCGGGACCAGGCATCGCGACGACAACTTCCGCACCATCGTCGAGTGCGCGGTCGAGCATGGCAAGCCCGTGCGCATCGGCGTGAACTGGGGCTCGCTCGACCAGGACCTGCTGACGCAGCTGATGGACGAGAACGCGCGCCGTCCCGAGCCGCTCGACGCGAAGGAGGTCTACTTCGAGGCGATGCTCCAGTCGGCGCTGCGGTCGGCCGCGCTCGCGGAGGAAGCCGGGTTGCCGCACGACCGGATCCTGATCTCGGCCAAGATCTCGCAGGTGCAGGACCTCGTGACGGTGTATCGTCGGCTCGCGGCGCGCTGCGACTACCCGCTGCACCTGGGGCTCACCGAAGCCGGCCTGGGCACCAAGGGTGTGGTCGCGACGACCGCGGCGCTCGCCATCCTGCTCAGCGAGGGCATCGGCGACACGATCCGCGTCTCGCTCACGCCTCGGCCGGGCGGTGACCGGACCGAGGAGGTCGTGGTGGCGCAGCAGATCCTGCAGTCGCTGGAGCTGCGCTCGTTCACGCCGCAGGTCACCGCCTGTCCCGGATGCGGGCGGACGACCTCGACGTTCTTCCAGAAGATGGCCGAGGACATCCAGAACTACCTGCGCGAGCAGATGCCCATCTGGCGGGAGTCGCACCCCGGCGTCGAGGAGATGAAGGTCGCCGTGATGGGCTGCGTCGTGAACGGCCCCGGCGAGTCGAAGCACGCGAACCTCGGCATCTCGCTGCCAGGCACGTTCGAGGAGCCCAAGGCGCCGGTGTACGTCGACGGCAAGCTCCGGGTCACGCTCAAGGGCGACCGGATCGTCGCGGAGTTCCTCGAGATCCTGAACGACTACGTGGAGCGGACCTACCCGAGCGCGGTGGCCCGCTGAGGGCCAGGCGCCGCCGCGGTCACACCGCCTCGAGTTCGTCGACGAGGGACGCGAACTCGGTCATGATGGGAGCGGTGAAGCCCGCCGCGCGCAGGGCGTCGCGGACGCCGCGGTACCACTGCAGGGTGCCGTCCCGCCCGCCGGAGAAGCGCCCCCAGACGGAATCGGCGTCGATGGTGCGGCGCAGGTCGGCGAGGATCGAGCCCGCGTTGTGCACCTTGTCCGCCGCGCACACCCAGCGCGCCGCCTCACTCGCGGACGCGAGTCGGCCGAGGTAGTCGGCCCGCGCGTCGTCACGCGAGAGCTCCACGCCGTCGTCGTCGCTGCGACGCTTGGTCACGGAGAGGACGGTGGCGAGGACACCCGCGCCGAACTTCGTGGAGATGCGCTCCTCGAGCATCTCGCGCGTCCAGCCTTCCCGCACGCAGTCCTCGATGACGTCGTGCAGGATCCCCGCGATCACGGTCTCCTCGTCGCAGCCGTAGCGGGTGAGGATCACGGCGACGTTCGCCGGGTGGGTGAGGTAGGGCAGGCGCGTGCCCTTCCGGACCTGGCGGTCGTGGTGCTTCGCCGCGAAGGCGAAGGCGTGGTTGATGCGGTCGGAGTAGCCGGTCATCGCGAAGGTCCGGGGAACTTAGCCGCCCGCGCCGCGCAGTGCACTAGCGCAGGATCGCCGCCGCGAGTTGGAGATCGAGCACGACCAGCGCGAGACCCTGGACGATAACGCCGAGCCCGGCGCCGACGAGCCCCAGTCGCCGCCCCAGCGCCCAGCCGGTGAGGGCGAGCGTCACCCCGACGGCGACGTAGCCGACGTCGAGTCCGACGTTGAGCCAGACGAAGCGGTCGAGGGCGATGGCGCCGGCCAAGTCCCGCAGGGCGATACGCGATCGCGCCCAGAACACGAGGGCGAGATCGACCGCGCCCCACGCCGCAGTCTGGACCCCGAAGTGGAAGAGCAGCGCCGACGAGTTCCTCGTCGCGCGCAGCGTGCTGAGGAGCACCGTGCCCACCGCGATCGACATCGCTCCCCAGATCGTGAGCTTGAGGAGATGGAGTCTCTCAAGCTCCATCAACGAATCCGCGAACTGACCCTGTAATGGCACTATAGTGGCTTCTTATTGGAGCCGTCGGACTGGCCAATGGCCCGTTGAACCGCCTCGAATGAACCGCCTGGCGTCCGACCCTTTCGCTTGGAGAGCAGGGCGGCCAGCTCGGCCCGTGACGGGAGGGCAGGGGGAGGCGCATCCCACAGTACGACACCGAGGAGCTTCCGGCCCGCCGAGCGGATCGCATCCGCGGACGCGGCGAGCACCGAGAGCGGAGTCTCACCCACCACGGCGGTGAGCAGGACCGGCGCGCCCTCGAGTACCGCCGTCGCGATCGCGAGGCGCGATGGCGCGGTGACCACGATCGCGAGTTCGAAGTGCGCCCGGAAACGCGCGAACGCCTCGAGCAGCTCGCCATCCAGCTCCACAGGGAGGTCGTCGCGCTCCGTTCCCGCGGGAATCATCGTGATCGGCAGCCCGTCACTCGAACCGACCGGCCGGGCGACCTCTCGCCACTGGAACGCGCGCGCCAGCGCGTCCGTCGCGCCGGGCTCGGCGCGCTCCCGGAAGATCCGGGCGAGCGCCACGTGCGCGGGGTCGAGGTCGACGATCAAGGTGTTGCGATGGTCCGCGGCGGCCGCGATCGCGAGCCGTGCGCCCGCCGCCGCCGCGATGACCGGATCGGATCCCGTCACGATCGCCGAGCGCGCGCGCGTTCCCGTGGCGGTGAGGCCCAGATAGAGGAGACGGAAGGGGTCCACGCCGCTCGGCCTGAAGCGCGCCGGCCCGTCGAGCATCGGCGCGCGCACGTGGGTGAGCACCCGCGCCCGCGCGATCTCCTCCGCCTCGCGCGTCCCTGCGATCGTCGGCGCGGCGAGCTCCGCGCGCAGCGCGGCCCCGAATCGCACGAGGCCTCCGGCGACCAGGAGCACCACGAGGAGGATCGCCGGCACGAGCGAACGTGAGCCGCCGGGCTCCGCCGCGGCGCCATTGAGGGTGAGCTGCGCGCGCAGGACCGCACTGACGGAGTCGTGCGCCTGCTGCGCGGTCGCGAGCGCGGCACGGGCGGTGTCCGCTCGCGCCAGCAGCGGCAGCGTGTCGGTCACCGCGACGGGGGGCTCGTCGCCCGTCGTCGGTGCGGCGACGGGCGGCGGCGCGGGTGCCACCGCCGTGACCCCGGCCGCCGCCAGTTCGCGCCGACGGTTGTCGGCGATGGCGAGCACCGTATAGCCGTACCGCCCGAGGCGCTGGCGGAGCGCCGAGACCTGCGCGTCTCGATCGGGCCCGGCGGGCACGTCAGCGAGCCGCGCCTCCAGCGTGCGGATCGAGTCCGCGAGCGAGCGCATGCGCGGGCCGGCGCTCACGGCCGGATGGTCCGCGACGGCCAGCCAGGTCGCCACGGTCCGGACGCGCCGTGCCTCGTCGATCAGCGTGGCGAACGCCGAGAGGGTGGGGTCGCTCCCCGCGGCGGCGCTCGACGGACGGACCGCCGGACGCTCGACGGTCCGTACGGGCGAGGTCGGTCGCGGGCGACGCGCCTCGATCAGGAGCGACTCCGCGGCGGCGAGCTCAGCCTCGGCTTGCCGCAGGCGCTGGGCGGCGCGCAGCGTGTCGGCGGCGAGACGCCCCAGGCGTGCGCGGTCGAGGGTTCCGCTCCGTTCTCCGGAGATCGGGATGACCAGCGCAGCCACGACCAGGGTGCCGATCCCGATCCCCCAGAAGCGCAGGAACCGGCGGCTGCGGCGCAGCGCGAGCGCGGCGCGCGGCCCGATGCTCCGCGGCGCCGCGCGTGCGGGAGGTGGTGTCTCGGCGGGGGCGTCGGGCGGCGCGCGCATGATGCGGGAATATCGTCGTCAGCGCCTCGGATGCGAAACGGGCGGCGAGGCTCTCGCCTCGCCGCCCGTCACGCATCAGCTCGCCGGGCGGTCACCCGCCCGTCGCGCTCACTGGACCGTGATCACGCCCTTCATCCCCATCGCGAGGTGCGGCGTGCAGTTGTACGAGTACTGGCCCGCCGGGATGTTCGCGAACGAGATCGTGATGCTCTCGCCGGCGTTCATGTACATGTTCGAGCTGAGCTCGGCCATCCGCTGCGAGCCGAAGTTCGCGTCGAGCTGCGCCTTCACGTCGGCCGCGAGGGTCGCCCCGTCGAACGCGACGTTGTGCGGGCCGCCCGAGACGAAGACGTACTTGATGCCGTCGCCGGCCTTGATCGTGAGGTTCGCGGGCTCGAAGCGGTAGCCCTTGTCGTCGCCGATCATCTTGATCTCGTGCGTCGTGCCGGTGATCGGCGCGAGCGCCACGGCGCCGCTCGCAGCGGGCGTCGCCGCGGGCGCAGCCGCGGCCGGAGCCGGCGTGGACTCGGCGGCCGGCGCGGAATCACTGCCGCCACCGCAGGCGGCGAAGACGAACGCGCTCGCGACGAGCGCCAGACCCTTGAACTGCATTGCGAATAGCCTCCAGGCCGAACAGAGAGTTTTTTTGTTGCTGCGGGACCTTCGCCGCAGGTTGTGAAAATATTCACAATCCCCCGGGAATGCAATTGTGAACGTGCGCCCCCGCCTCGAGGGTTCCGCCAAGCCCGCACTGTCCCGGATGCGTCCGGCGGCTCGGCGGGGGCTGGCCGCGGACGAGACCGCCGGGACCGAGCGCTGTCGACGTTGCCGAGGGTCCGGGGCTCGATTACCCTTCGCGCACGATGTCCAGCCTCCGCCACCATCACGTCCTGCATCACCACGGCCCGACGGGTCGGGGTGGCATGGCGCGCGCGGAGCATCGGGGCTAGGCCCCGCCGGAACGCCAGCCGTCCCTCGACCCGTCCGCCCCGCGGACGGGTTTTCTGTTTTCCGGCCGCGCCCCCGCACCCTCCGACACGCCCGCCCATGCTCAGGATCGCGCTACCCAACAAGGGACGTCTCAACGACGACGCCCGCTCCCTCCTCGCCGACGCCGGACTCGAAGTGCGGGCGTCGTCCGAGCGCGCCCTGGTGGCGTCGCTCGGCGGCGAGTTCGAGGCGCTCTTCGTCCGCGCGCAGGACATCCCCGAGTTCGTCGCCGACGGAGCGGCCGACGCGGGGATCACCGGGTGGGACCTCGTGCAGGAGTCCGGTCGCCCGCTCGACTCGGTCCTCGACCTCGGCTTCGGGCGGTGCCGCCTCGTCGTCGCGGCGCGGGACGAGAGCGGCATCCGGAGCCTCGACGACATCCCGGCCGGGGCGCGCGTGGCCACCGTGTTCCCGCGCATCACGGAGCGCTTCTTCGCCGAGCGCGGGCGCGCGGTCGAACTGGTGCCCGTCTCCGGCGCCGTCGAAGTGGCGCCGCACCTGGGGATCGCGGACGTGGTCCTCGACCTCACGTCGACCGGCTCGACGCTCCGGGTCAACGGGCTGCGCGAGGTCGCCACGGTGCTCGACTCGACGGCGCACCTCGTGATCGCGGGCCGCGCCAGCGGGCACGCGCTCGACGCGACGCGGCGGGTCACCGCGGACGAGCTCGTGACGGCCCTGCGCTCGGTGCTGGCGGCGCGTGGCCAGCGCTACGTGATGGCCAACATCGCACGCGACCGACTCGACGACGCGCGTCGCATCCTGCCGGGCATCTCCGGGCCCACGGTCATCGACGTCCTGAACGGCGGCACCAAGGTGGCCGTGCACGCGGTCTGTCCCGCGGAGGGCATCTATCGCACGCTGAACGCCCTCAAGGCGATCGGCGCCGAGGGGATCCTGGTCACCCGCATCGAGCGGATCCTCGCATGAGCGCGCTCTCCATCGCCGTGCGCGGCCCGCTCGCGGCGCTCACCGCGCGCGACCGCGCCGTGCTCTTCGACCGCTCCACCTCCAGCGACCCCCTCGTCCGCGAGCGCACCGCAGCGATCCTGGCCCGGGTGCGCACCGAGGGAGACGCGGCGCTGCGCGAGTTCGCCGCGACGTTCGACGGCGTGCGGCTCGCGGCGCTCGACGTCCCGCGCGCCGCATGGGACGCCGCGCGCGCCGCGCTCGACCCCGCGCTGCTCCGCACGATGGAGCGGGCCGCCGCGAACCTGCGGACGGTGCACGGCGCGTTCCGCCCGTCCGCGTCGGAGGTCACCACCGCGGACGGCGCGGTGATCGCGCGGCGCCCGGACCCGTTGACGCGCGTGGGCGTCTACGCGCCGGGCGGACGCGCCGCGTACCCGAGCTCGGTGCTCATGGGTGCGGTGCCGGCGCGCGTCGCCGGCGTGGACGAGGTCATCCTCTGCTCGCCGCCCGGCACGGACGGTCGTCCGAGCGCGGTCGTGCTCGCGGCCGCCGCGATCGCCGGCGTCGATCGCGTGTTCGCCCTCGGCGGCGCGGGCGCCATCGCGGCGATGGCCTTCGGCACCGAGTCCGTGCCGGCGGTCGACCGGATCGTGGGCCCGGGGAACGCGTACGTGGCCGAGGCGAAGGTGCAGGTCTCGAGCGTCGTCGGCATCGACTCGCCGGCCGGGCCGAGCGAGCTGCTCATCCTCGCCGACGACTCGGCCGACCCGACGGTGCTGGCCCGGGAACTCCTCGCGCAGGCGGAGCACGACCCGCTCGCGGCGGTGGTGCTCGTGAGTGCCTCGGCCGCGCTGGTCCGCGCGGTGGGGGAGGCGCTGCCGCCGCTCGTCGCCGCCGCGCCGCGGGGCACGATCGTGCGCGAGTCGCTCGCGGCACGAGGCGCGCTGCTCGTGGCCGACTCGCACGACGCGGCGATCGCCTTCTCGAACGCGTGGGCCCCCGAGCACCTGCTGCTCGTGGTGGAGGACGCCCGCGAGGCCGGGACGCTGGCGCGCCTGCGGAATGCGGGCACGATCTTCGTGGGCCAGACGTCGAGCGTGGCGTTCGGCGACTACCTGAGCGGGGCGAACCATGTGCTGCCGACGGGCGGCGCGGCGCGCGCGTACTCGGGCCTCTCGACGCTCGACTTCGTGCGGTGGACCACGACCCAGCGGATCGACCGGGAGGCAGCGCGCGCGATGGCGGAGGACGTGGGACGCTTCGCCGACGCCGAGGGACTTCCCGGACACGCCGCCGCCGCGCGGCAGTGGGGGCGCGCATGACGGCCCTCGCCCGGGCAGGACTCGAGCGGATCCCGGCCTACGCGCCGGCGGCGATGCCGCAACTCGACCTGGATCTGCGGGACAACGTGAACCTCTGGGGCACCGCGCCCGCGGCGCTCGCCGCCGTGCGCGGAGCCGATGCGGCGCTGCTGGCCGCGTATCCGTCGGTGAGCGCCGGCACGCTCACGTCGACGCTCGCCGAGCGTCTCGGCGTCCGCGCCGATGAGGTGGTGGCCGGCTGCGGGAGCGACGACCTGATCGACGCCGCCTTTCGCGCGGTCGCGTCGCCGGGGGAGCGCGTGGCGCACATGGAACCGAGCTTCTCCATGGTCCCGCGGTTCGCCCGGCTGAATGGCCTGGAGCCGGTGGGTGTGCCCTTGCGGCCGGACGGTGCCGCCGACATCGACGGCCTCCTGGCGACGGGTGCGCGGATCATCTACCTGTGCTCGCCGAACAACCCGACCGGGACCGTGACGCCTGAGGCGGAGATCCGCCGATGCATCGCGGAGGCTCCGGGCATCGTGATGGTGGATGAGGCCTACGCCGAGTTCGCGGCGGCGCCCGACTGGCGTGCCGAGAGCCCGGGCTTGGAGCGGGTGCTGGTGCTGCGGCCCTGACGATCAGCGCAGGCGCGTGGGCGTCG